>NZ_JAIXHZ010000088.1:0-2846 GCF_043392705.1 Dysgonomonas sp. Shenzhen-Wh21 | reverse complement strand
ATATTTAGAATTCTAAATATATTCTCTGCGCATTTCGATTGGTTCAATATGCCTACTGATGAATTTGAGCAATGCTATTATTCTAATAAATTTAAATTTGATAAAATAATCACAGTCTGTGATTATGAAAATATAAAGCATATATATGCTCATTTCTATGGCCCAAAAACAGACTTTGAGGGATATATCAGTAAATATTCTACTTCATTCCCATTTAAATATAGTATAAGGAAGGCTTTACAAGATTATATATCTGCCAATATGAATCCTCAATTGGCAAAATATGAAATATTGAGAAGTCGTTTATCAAAAATAGTAGCAGAAAATATTCTTTCAGATAATTCGACGAAGAATCTTAGAGACTTAAATGAATGTCTTATTTCACCACCAGCTGTAATAAAAGAAAAAATTAAAATTTTTGATGGTAAATACTATATATGGTCTGATAATATATTTACTATACTACTAGACTTTCTTAGAAAATTCAACATCCCTCTCGGGGAAGTCCTATCAAGCCAAAAACTTGATCTTTATAACATTATAAACATCGCATGGCTTATACTCGATGGTGTAAATGGGGGATTTGTAATTAATAAAAGCGCTAGAATAGGAATTTCTATTCCTGGATATGTTACTGATTATTTTTCTGACATTAAAGTCAACACTTTAGCACCTTCCGAAATAGTTGATATTGATATAAATCCAATTTTAGGTTATAATGCTTACAATAAATTTTTCGACAGCTATGTAAAAGAAATAAACCTCTATTATACTAAATACTTAATTAATTATGACAAGTAGAGTATTGATTATACAATTCAACAAAACGAAATAATTCATTTTGCTTTGCTATCTCAAATATAGTTCGCATATTTGTAGTGCTAAACCAATTTTATTAAATGAGCGAAGAAAGATTCGCCTAAGTATATAGGCTTTTTTTATGCCTATACTTATCATATAAGACGGCTGTTTATTTCCCACTTTTTTATTATTCGGGTTCGCTCGTTAGTAGAATTGGTTTAGCGACACGGGATTTGGCAGCCGTTCTTTTTCTGCCTATAAAGCTAAACCAATTCTACAATGAAAACAAAAACTAAACCAGCAACTAAACGAAGCACAAAGCAAGTTGCATTCAGGGACATGATCGAACATTTGCATTGCATGACCGAGAAAATGAATATGGAGCAATCGCAAAACCCCGAAAGAACACACAGCGATAAGCTAACAGCCACACGGACCATCACTGAAAACAGAACCTCTCACGTCTTTGTAAATGAAGATTATGTTGTCGTATTTGCTATCCATAGAAATACAAAACCATAGTTTGTTAACCTCCCAGGTTTATCAACAAGATTGAAAATACCTGATTTTCCGTGAACATTCTATTCACTAAAGATTAACAAACTAAAATTAACTTACTATGGAATTTAACGTTAATGGCGCTATAATAAATAGCGAAGTGGTATCTGCCATAAAAGATATCCAGGAATGCAAAGGGATTCATATAGAAATAATCGAAAAACAAATGAATCTACTAATCTCTCAGCGAAGTAATATACAAGAGTCTGACGGCGAAATAATGGAACGCCTGGAAGATTTAAATTTATTAAAAGGACTGATAAAGTCTATTTGTAACGGAACAACCAATGAAAAACGAGAATAAAACAACTTATAAGGACTTAATTTTTGCAAGATATATAGGCCAGTTCTTGCAGGCTGATGAAACGGATGCAACAGTTAGGAAATCGAGTGAAGAAATCGCTTTTGAGTTATCAGGTATGGCACATTACTCCACTGATGAAATATCTGCAGCAATGATAGGATTTCAATATCGATTGGGGTTTGAAGACTCCAAACCCGTCTGGCTACTGAAAGAAAACCCCGAGAAGAAAATAAAAGAATAGTTGATCGCAACTATTGCTAATCAAAGCCTGAGTGATATAGCTCAGGCTTTTTTTGTCTTTTATTAATGGCTGATCCTTGTTTTTCTTTGGATAAAAAGAAAAATTATGAAGTACATTATCCTATTAGTTGGTTGCTTATTTGTTTTCTCTGCATGCAAGACACAAAAACAAGAAAGTAAGAGCATCGTTGACGATTACCATTCAAGCCACACAGATATACAAAAATCCAAATTTGAATATTTGTATTATTCCCTTATTGATAGTTTAAGAAGAGTACCGGCTCCGAAAGAAAAAAGCGAATCAAGAGGTTTGCAATACAGTAAGCTGCAAACATCATTTTCTATAAGTATAGCTTTTATTGACTCCATCGGGAAGTTGCATCATAACATAGAAAATAAGGATAGTATTGATCAGCCGATCAGATATATTCAGGATAAAAAAAACAAACACGATACGATCTATATTAATCGAACAGATACTCTCAGACTGAAAGAATATGAGTATATCCATGTTCAGGAAGAGCTTTCGTTTCTGGAAAAAATCAGAAAAACTATTGGCGATATTGCAATGGGAATAGTATTGATAGCCCTAATAATACTTGGAATTAAAAGAGCTCTAAAGAAATGATACTTGATACGTTTATACCCGAACTGGCCTTTTCGAGTGCATTATCGAGCATAACACTTGTGAATGTTGCTGATGATGTGAATTTTATATTGTCATATAAAATGAGCGATGGCACATATCAAGAGATACTATCCGAACCTTATACCCCGGATAATGACACAAATATTTACATAATCGGCCTACAAAAAATAATTGATGGTTATTTAGAAGAAAGCCCGGTGCTTGATTTTAAATTCCGGTTTGAGTGGGGAAGTAATGAAATTGAGTATTTATCCCGGATAATAAAATCAAGCACCGGGCTTTCTTCTAAATAAC
>NZ_JAIXHZ010000087.1:0-2123 GCF_043392705.1 Dysgonomonas sp. Shenzhen-Wh21 | reverse complement strand
ACTAGGCATAAGTTTATAATGATATATCCATAATTTCGAAACTCATAATTCCCGAAGGAACTTTTATTTCGGCTATATCTCCTACTTTCTTACCCATCAATCCTTGCGCGATAGGAGTGTTTACAGCCATCTTATTTTCTTTCAAGTTAGCCTCGCTCTCTGCAACGATCGTATATGTCATCTTTTGGTTATTTTTCGTATTGCGTATTGTAACCTTGTTCAATATTTGCACAACGTCTGTTCCTATTGAATCTTCATTGATCAGACGAGCATTTGCCAATAGGTTTTTCATTTGGGCTATTTTAGCTTCAAGTAGCCCCTGAGCCTCTTTGGCTGCATCGTATTCAGCATTTTCAGATAAGTCTCCCTTGTCTCTAGCTTCTGCTATTTGTTTCGATATAGCAGGCCTTTCCGTAGTTTCAAGAGTGTTGATTTCTTCTTTCAACTTTTTGTAACCTTCCGCGGTCATGTAAGTGATAGCCATGGTAATTAAAAATTAAATTAATTCCTACTGTTTTTTAAATTTTTGATTGTTTTTAAAGCGACAAAAAGAAAAAGAATTCCTGCCGTTAAAGGCCAGAACTCCTTTTCCTTTTTCATTTTATCAAAAACAAAGATATAGTATATTTTTCGTATTTTCAAATATTTGGAAATACTTTTATAATAATTTTTGAACTTCTGAAGCTAGGTTATCAGTAGATAAAATTCTTTTCACAATCTCTCCATTCTTGTTTAATAAATATGTAGTAGGGAAGCCTTGAATATTGAATTTCGCGAGCCATTCAGACCTGAGTAGCTTACTATCTCTTACACATATCCAGGGTAAATTTGTTGCAGCATTTTTCCATGCATGTATATCCGTGTCAAAAGATACTTGGTATACTTCTACATTTCCTTTATTCTTACTATATACATTATTGATAAGTATATTGTGCGCCGGAGAAAAATCTGTTTGGTATGCAGTAAAATCGAGTATAACAACTTTTCCTTTTAATGAAGATAAACTTACGTCCTTATTATTAATATCAGGTAGCGTTATATTATAAAACACACTGTGATCTGTAGCTTCGGTATTCTCTAGCTTCTTCATTGTTTCTTCCTGACTTGCCATTTGTTTCAACTCAGCCAAAGTAGTTAGCGTAAAAGTCTTTAAATGCTCTGCCCGAGGTGATTTTGATTTGTATAGATCCCAAACGGTAGCAACAGCTCTGAAAGCTACTAAGTCATTTTTATCATAAGGATCGAATATTAAATATCCATCTACTTTTTGAAATAAAGCAAAATAGCTGGCTAAGCTTTTAGAGTCAGATAAGATTAGATCTTTAGCTTTAGTTTTATATTCATTCAGTGCTTTTTGAATTTCTGCGACATATTGATCCTGTGATATTTCTTTACTTTCAAATTGTTTTCTCAAATCAGACACAGTCCGACTAAGCTTGTTTTGGGCAAAAACAATATCTTTTATTTTCACAGAGCCTTCAGATCCCTCTATTGTATATTCCGATGCAAATGTAGGTTTGCTAGCATGTACAGTAATTGTTTCTATAGAGTCTATTGCTAAGTTTATGGATTGCTTATCCATTCTTAGTAAATAGAATTCAGGATATCCTAATGCAGGCTCTTTAAATTTGAAACTCCCATCTGCATCTAGCTTTACTGAGTCTATGGTTGTTGTTTCATTCAAAGACCGTCTTTCTAGATATAACATTGTGGTGTCGGCATTGGCAATCTTACCCTCTACTGTAAAATGAGGGCCTTTATTCTGACAAGATGCAAAAGAGATGACCGCAAGAGTAATAATAGATAACTTGGAAAAAAGAAATGTTTTCATGTATAATGCATGTTATATTATATAAGTATTTAGCGGAACAAAGATATTAATTATAATTATTATGTGATTCTCCGTAAGAGTTTCTTTCCAAAAATATTTTCATATATATAATTATAGTAAGGTTGGGATTGGTCTTTTTGACGGATGGTCTTATGGACAAAAAAACAATAATTGATTAAGTTATTTTGTTTAAGGGTTTTGTATATTTCGGTTAAAATATTTTGAAAAAAAGGCATTAAAATATTTGGAGATGTATAAATAAAATGCATATCTTTGCACCCGCTTTGATAGA
>NZ_JAIXHZ010000086.1:0-4731 GCF_043392705.1 Dysgonomonas sp. Shenzhen-Wh21 | reverse complement strand
AACGAACCCAGAGGAGAATTTGTTATAGTGCTTGCAGGTAAAGAAGAATAAATTTTTAAACTATAATAGAAAAAGAAATCTAACAACTTAAATATTAGTTTATGAAAAAATTAGTAGTTGGATGTCTATGCTTATTAGCATTAGCATCATGTAACGTAAAAAATTCGGATGAATATAAAGCTTTACAGGCTCAACGCGACTCTCTTCTTCAAGTTACGAGCAAAAGTAATAGCGAATTGGAGGAAATGAATACTTTGATTAACGATGTAGAAGAAAATTTCAGACAAATAAGAGAAGCTGAAAAATTCCTATCTATCGAATCTAAGTCTAAAGGTGAAATGTCGAATGATACAAAAACACGTATCAAAGACAATTTTGAAATGATCAATGAAATATTGAAAAAGAACAAAACTGATATTGACAAATTAAATAAAAGGCTAAAAAGCAATTCGGGACAAATGTCAGGCTTGAAAGCAACTATCGAACGTTTGAATTCTGAGTTAGTAGAAAGAGCTAACACTATTTCGGAACTTCAAAAATCATTATCAGCGCGTGACGAGCAAATAGCTTTATTGCAAACAGATGTACAATCATTAACTTCAAATGTAGAAACGCTGTCATCTCAGACTGCGGAACAAGCATCTAAGATTAAAGAACAAGACAAGGAGTTGAATACTGCTTATTATATGTTCGGCACAAGCAAAGAACTTAAAGAAGCTAAAATTGTTTCGGGCGGATTCCTTGCGTCTCCTAAGATTTTGAAAGAAAGCATTGAGAAGAGTAAGTTCATAAGAATAGACATTCGTGATACTCACAGTATTCCTGTTTACGACAAGAAAGCAAAACTCTTGTCAGATCACCCTAAAGACAGTTATACTTTAGACAAAGATGCAAAAGGAACTATAGTTATCAAAATTACAGACTATAAGAGATTCTGGAGTTTAACTAAATTCTTAATCATCGAAGTAGGTTGATAATAAGAACGATATAATATCAAGAAGCGCTATCTGTAAAAGATAGCGCTTTTTTTGTAGCTAAATTCAAAAGCCAACACACTTTTTTCTATTATATTATTACTCTGAAGTGAAATACTCTCTAAATTTTGATAGAAAATAAATATTACTGTTATTTTTGTAACTTTGCATTATAAATGCATATCCTTTTGTTATGTCAAAATAACGAGGCTTCTCGTATCACTATCGATATGGGATACTTTGCTTCGTTTATCATAACAAAACAGCAACTTATTTTATCAATCACTTATACTTAGCGACAATGCCAGTAAATATCCCAAATAATCTTCCGGCTATAGAGATTCTAAAAAAAGAGAATATATTTGTTATGAGTCAATTAAGGGCTGACGAACAAGACATCCGTCCCTTGAGAGTACTCATACTAAATCTCATGCCGATAAAGATTATGACCGAAACGGATCTGATCAGACTATTGTCGAACAATCCGTTACAAGTAGAAGTTGACTTCTTGATGCTCGAAACACATGTATCAAAAAATACATCGGAAGAACATTTGCAGATGTTTTATAAAAGTTTTAGCGACGTAAAAGATGACTTCTATGACGGGATGATTATTACCGGAGCCCCGGTAGAACTCTACGAATTTAAAGAAGTGACATACTGGTCCGAGATATCTGCAATATTCGACTGGGCACGTACGCATGTTACATCTACACTCTATATTTGCTGGGCGGCTCAGGCGGCCATGTATCACTTTTATGGCATAAATAAATATATTCTTCCTGAAAAAATGTTCGGGGTATTCAAGCATGTAGTACATGACAAGAAGTTTCCACTATTCAGAGGCTTTGATGACGAATTCTACATTCCACACAGTCGCCATACTACGGTAAGAAGAGATGAAATACTAAATAGTGGCGGACTTAAAATATTGTCCGAGTCTGATGATTCGGGAGTAGGCATTGTGATGTCGCGCGGAGGGCGTGAGTTCTATCTAACAGGTCATTCAGAATATGCTCCTTACACGTTGAATAACGAATACGTAAGAGATGCAGAGAAAGGATTACCAATAAAAATTCCAAGCAATTATTACAAAAACGACAATCCGGCAAATCCCCCCGTAGTACGTTGGTCGGGACATGGAAATTTATTATTTAATAATTGGCTTAACTACTTCGTTTATCAAGAAACTCCATACGATAAAACTCAAATCAAAAATATGGGAGATCTTGATTTGATGAATGAAAAATAAAAAGGCATATCCTCTTTGTAAATTTATCTATATATAAGAAAGTTTCAACAACAAAAGGTAACACTCAAAAACAATAAAAAACGTGTTACTTTTGTTACTTTTTATTCAGAAACATAAAAGAAGACAATCACTTGCTTAAAGTACGAAAAATAGAATTACTCGCGCCTGCCAAGAACCTTGAATGTGGTATCGAGGCAATCAATCATGGTGCAGATGCAGTATATATAGGTGCTCCAAAGTTCAGTGCACGGGCTGCTGCCGGCAATACACTCGATGACATTAAGGCTCTGGCTGAATATGCACATTTGTATAATGCAAAGGTATATGTAGCTCTCAATACAATACTTAACGATAACGAACTGAAGGAAACAGAAGCACTGATATGGCAGCTATACAATAATGCCCGGGTAGATGCTCTTATTATTCAAGATATGGGCATTACGATGCTCAACCTCCCTCCTATTGCCCTACATGCAAGTACACAGATGGATAACCGAGGGGCTGACAAAGTAAAGTTTCTCGAAAAAGCAGGTTTTCAACAAATAGTACTACCCCGTGAGTTGACAATAGACGAAATACACGACATAGCAGTACAAGTGAACACACCTCTCGAAGTTTTTGTACATGGAGCATTGTGTGTATGCTATAGCGGGCAGTGTTACCTCAGTCAAGCTTTATCGGGACGAAGTGCGAATAAAGGAGCATGTACCCAATATTGTCGCCTACCTTATACTTTGAGTGATGCCAAAGGAGAAGAAATCATGGCAAAAAAGCATTTTCTATCGATGAAAGATCTCAATTTATCGGAGAACTTGGAAGAGCTGCTTGAAGCCGGAGTGAGTTCTTTAAAAATAGAGGGGCGACTCAAAGATATTTCGTATGTAAAGAATGTTGTTTCTTATTATCGTACCAAACTCGATCATATTATAGAAAGACATCCGGAATATATAAGATCATCGTCGGGAAAATCAAGTTATACATTTGAGCCAAATCTTGAGAAGAGTTTTAACAGAGGCTTTACAAAGTATTTCTTGCACGAACGCACAAATAATATGTGGTCGCTGGACTCTCCAAAGTCTGTAGGAGAACCGATTGGCAAAATCACTGAGGTTACAACAAGATATATCAAGATAAATAGTAGCAAAAAGTTGCATAACGGAGACGGACTTTGTTTTTTCAACAACAAGAAAGAACTCGAAGGTATTAATGTAAACCGTGTAGAAGGAGATACCATATATCCGGCAACTATCCCTGAACTAAAAAAGGGAACTTATGTGTATAGAAACTATGACCATGAGTTTGAAAAATTATTATCAAAAAAGTCTGCCGAACGAAAAATAGAGACATGGATAATAATAAAAAAAATAGCATTTGGCTTTTCTCTTCAGATTAGGGATGAGAATGATAATCACGCAACCATCAACTTTGAATTAGAAAAACAACCTGCTCAAAAAAATCAAACTGAAAATATACGGAACAATCTGAGTAAAACAGGTAATACAATATTTAAGGTGAACTATGTAATCTTTGACTTCGAAAACAGCTGGTTTATTCCGGCCTCTGTTCTATCGGAATGGAGAAGGCAACTCATAGACAAGCTATTATCTGTTCGAAGAATCAGATATCGTCAAGATATTATCCCTCATAAACAGACCTCTCATGCCTTTCCTGTTTCCAATATTACATATCTCGGAAATGTGATGAATGAGAAGAGTAAGCAGTTTTACGTTCAGCATCAGTCTGCGGTAACACAGCCTGCTTTTGAGAAGCAAGCACAGAATGATGTTCCTTTGATGTTTACCCGTCATTGCATTAAACAGTCATTAGGTTGGTGTCCTAAAGAAGGCAATGAAAAACATCCGTATAAAGAACCTTTTTATCTGGTATACAACAATACAAGACTGAGACTTTTTTTTGATTGTAAAAATTGCGAAATGAAGGTATTCAATGACTCCATTAATTAATATTTTATCTATCTTTAGCCCCCATAAACGTGGAACTCTATGTTAAGAAAAATATTCAGGTATACATGGCCTCCGGCAATAGTTGCCATTATTATATTTTATTTATGTTGCCTTATCGCTCCAAAAGATGTTCCCGAGATCGATTTTTGTCTTTTTATCCCCACAGATAAGATTGTTCATTTTTTGATGTATTTTGGGCTGGCCGGAGTAGCTTCGTTTAATTATATCTACGATAAGCGAGGTAAAATTATTATACTAAAGCTTATCCTTTTTGCACTATTGGTTCCTATTATATATGGAGGCCTGATTGAGATACTTCAAAGTAAATATTTTCCCGGAAGAAGCGGAGACTGGTACGATTTTTTGGCTGATGCCTTAGGAGCAATAGCATCCCTTCCATTCTCGTTTTGGTTTAGGCGATTTTTATTAAATAAAGAATTAAGAGAACAAGAAATATGAAAAAGCTTTCAATTATTTTATTTTTATTATTTACATCCGTAAATATATTCTCACAAGAAAACATTGACTATCAATATAAAGT
>NZ_JAIXHZ010000085.1:0-47791 GCF_043392705.1 Dysgonomonas sp. Shenzhen-Wh21 | reverse complement strand
ATTATAGGTATTAAGGGACGTGTAGGTTTTGAAGCTGCTGCACCTATTGTTATCATCAATGCCCATAAAATGTTGGAAAAGCATACGCTTACTAAATGGCAACAATACTGGAAAGATCAGGTAGGTAACTGGTATGGAATGTTTCTACATGAAGCGCAGTACCTAGAGCCTGTGATGCGTGATATAGAAGCGATGCTCGAAAGTTCGCAACGTAATGTCACAGGACGTGTTATCGTAGAGCTCAAACCTTATCATTATACGCTTGTAGGTGTAGAAAGCGATTTTGACCTGATGAAGGCAGACTTTGGTGAATATGGCGAAATGAATAAAGCTTGGACTTCGGATGATGCTAAAGGATTTACCAAAATATACGCTATGACAAATAAGATATATCATAGTGTGCAGAAGAAAAACGGAAAATAATATTTAAGATCAACCACGGAGTGAATGGAGTCGCTCGGAGTTATTTATGTTAAAGCAGGCAGAACTTACCGGAGAAATACTAAAGTGTGCGTACGCTGTACATTCTGAGTTAGGGCCGGGTTTGTTTGAAAAAGTCTATGAGGAATGTTTATTCTACGAATTAACGAAAAATGGATTATCTGTTGAAAAACAATTAGAATTACCTGTAGAATATAAAGGAATAGAAATTGATGCGGGTTATCGTATAGATCTCTTAATAGAAGAGACTGTTATTGTTGAATTGAAATCAGTTAAAGAACTATTGGATATTCATACAGCTCAACTTCTAACTTATATGAAACTTTCAACAGTAGAAGTTGGTTTCTTGATGAATTTTAATGTAAAATCATTAAAGGACGGTATCAAGAGATACATTTTATAAACTCCGAGAGACTCCGTTCACTCTGTGGTAAATATAAAAATAAATGATAAAAGCAGGAATAATAGGTGGAGCAGGCTATACAGCCGGAGAACTGATAAGGATATTGCTCAATCATCCGCAAGTAGAACTTGTATTCGTAAATAGTACAAGTAATGCAGGGAATAAGCTGACAGATGTACATGGAGGTCTGTTGGGAGAAACAGATATGAGTTTCACCGATCAGTTACCTTATGATAAGATTGATGTTTTATTCTTCTGTACAGCACATGGTGATACTAAGAAGTTCTTGGATGCGAATGATATCCCTAATCACCTGAAAATAATTGATCTTTCTACAGATTATCGACATAAAGCAGTAGGAAATAAGTTTATTTATGGTCTTCCTGAGTTGAATAAAGAAGGAATCAAGCAGTCTTCCTATGTGGCTAATCCGGGATGTTTCGCAACTGCTATACAGCTAGGATTGTTACCTTTGGCAAAAGCAAATAAGCTGACTTCTGAGATTCATGTGAATGCTATCACAGGATCTACAGGAGCAGGGGTGAAGCCTTCTGCTACATCGCATTTCAGTTGGCGTGAAAACAATATATCAGTTTATAAAGCTTTCGAACATCAGCATCTGACTGAAATTAAACAGTCTCTAAATCAGTTGCAGGCAAATTTTGGTGAAGATATTAACTTTATTCCTGTGCGAGGAAACTTCACGAGAGGTATTTTTGTATCTACCTATCTCAATTACGACGGTACAATAGAGGATGCCCAGAAATTGTATAAAGATTATTATAAGGATAGTCCTTTTACTAAATTGTCGATACATGAAAGAATAAGCAGTTTATTACCATGCTTCTCAAGATGCAGAACACATTTATTTGTATTTATAACTTGTTTTAAATCGATATTCTTATCTGATATAATCGTAAATGGAGCTTCCGGTCAGGCAGTGCATAATATGAATCTGATTTTTGGTTTGGAAGAAACTGTAGGGTTGAATTTGAAAGCATCTGCTTTTTAAAGAAATATTTATGTATACTCCTCCTAATAATTCAGACAAATCTAAGCACCCTATCCTTATTGAACTGGATAATATTCTAAAGAAAGATGTGCCAAAAGGGAAAAGAGATGAACTTTTCTTAAATTTTTATAAGCACAATCTAAGTTTTTTTGATGATTTAGAGAATGCGAATACAAATATTACAATTTCAAAGTTTATCTATCTGAAAATAATGTATATAAGAATTTTTGATGATAAAGGAGAGTATAAGAAAGGGAAAATAGTTGCTGATCAACTAGAGGTTCTAATAGGCAAATTGGATAAAAACTACTATGAGTATAATACTTTGTATATAGGAAGTAAAAAATGGATTGCTATTAATTTAGGAAGATTAAAAAAGTATAAAGCATCTAATAAAATATTTAAAGAATTGGTGAAGTTGGATGAGTATAAAGAGTTTTATCATAGATGGATAACTCATAATACAGAAAGAATTATTTTACCTTATGTTTATATATTTATAGCTATTGGGCTATTATGGGCTTTTAGAAAAGAATTTTTCGGTATAATTATAGTAGTTCCTTTCTTTTTTTTATTGTTAATTATCATATTATTTGTATTATTATCAATATATGCATTCTCTTCCAATAAAATAATTCATTATTTTGTAGTCAGAACATATAAATAACTATGAGTTATGATCATAACCTATGTAACAAACTTTCCATCCACAGACATAAAGCATTGGTCGGGTACTGTACATTTTATGGCAACAAATCTGGCTAAATACTCCAATGTGGATTATATAACAGGTTTGCAGGAAGATTGGACATTCTCGCTAAAGGCAAAGAATAAGTTATATGGGCGAAACAAAATATATCGTGCAGACAGGTCACCCGAATTCGGAAAAAGTTATGCAAGGCAGATCTCAGCACAACTGAATCCGACTACAGATATATTATTTTCTCACAGCTCTACTCTTATGTCTTATCTGAAAACAAATAAGCATAAGGTTATATATACTGATGCTACGTTTGCTTCGATGATAAATTACTATGACTATTTTTCAAATCTTAGTCAGCAGTATATTAAAGAAGGAAATCAGATGGAGCAATTATCATTAGACTCAAGTAGTTTGGCTATTTATAGTTCTCAGTGGGCTGCAGATAGTGCAATCAAAGATTATAATGCGGATAGGGATAAAGTAAGGATTGTACCTTTTGGTGGAAATATCTCTACACAGAAAATATCTTTAGAGGAGATAAAAGATATACTTAAAAAAAGAAGTACAGATGTTTGTAAGATTCTTTTCCTAGGTGTTGACTGGTTTCGTAAAGGTGGTGATATTGCCATCGATGCTGTTAGGTGTTTGAATGAAGAACTACGTCAACCAGCCGAATTACATATTGTAGGTATCGATAATCTACCGGCAGAGAACCTGCCACCTTATATAATCAATCATGGGCGTATAAGTAAAGCTACTCCCGAAGGGATGAAAAAGGTAGAAGATTTGATTTTGCAAAGCCATTTTCTTTTTATCCCATCACGGGCAGATTGTACACCGATTGTTTTTTCTGAAGCTATGTCGTATGCTGTTCCGTGTGTATCGGCTGCAACAGGAGGAATTCCCTCTATTGTGAATGATACGAATGGAATAATCCTAAGCCCCCAAGTAGAACCCAAAGAGTATGCGCAACAGATATATAAAACATTCGAAAACAAAAGCTATTATAATGAGTTGGCTCTGTCGGCTTACCATGATTTCGAAGCCCGATTGAATTGGGATACGGCAATGAAGACCATTGTAGGTTATATGAAAGAATTGTAAGGATTATATTCCGCTTATAAGATTACTATTATAGAAGTTTTTTAAGGATAAAGTAACAATAAAGAGTATACTGGTAAGTGTTACTTTTACATACGCTTCGCTCCTGTGACAGTTGGTTGGCACCTTTTAGTAGAGAGTCAGAGTTCTTAAAATAAAAAACGATAAGGTTTATGGAAAAAGGTTCTACAGTATATCTATTTTGTATAGAACCGATAAAACCTTATAATCATGAAATATATGAAATTTGAAGTAGACAGTCAGACGAAGAAGGATCTAGAAATCTTTGAAACAGTCAAAGAAGGGCTGTCTGTTGTTGGTTTATTTAATCATACACAGTGCATTGGAGGTAAGAAAAAGTTATACGAGTATCTTGCTAATCCTTTGGCTGACTATAAGCAGATCACGGAAAGAAAGGAGACGATTGCCTTTTTTCATAAGCATTTCCCGAATGGTCTGAATCTTGATAAGGATGCATTGGATTTTACTGAATACTATCTACGGCAGCCCGATTATCCTACACGGATGCCTTCTTGGTTTACGGCTATAGAGAAAATGATTGCTGACAAGATAAGTACAAGCAGTAATGAATATTATCTTGCCGAAAAAGGAGTTACTTCGACTGTAGACCTACTAAAGAATATATATCAATTTTCCATTGCCTTGGCAGACAAACTTAAAGAAGGTGATGCTCCTGTATTCTTAGTGAAGAATAACGAAATTGTTCTGGAGCTTTTCCAAAAAGAGGCATACAAAGAGATAAAGGATATGAAGAAATACAAGTCTTATGATATAATGAGGCTCGATTATATGTTTCGCTATACCGATAAGAAACATATACATTTCTTCCTAGACCTTGTACATGAATATGATGCGTTGTTTGCGGTGGCAAAAGCTGCTGCTAAATATAATTTGCAATATCCTGACATATTACCTGAAACAGAGACTGTACTTGAACTGGAAGGGCTATTTCATCCTTTTGTAGAAAATGCTATCTCGAATGATGTGCATTTCGACAACCTGTCGAATCTATTATTCATATCGGGACCTAATATGGCGGGTAAGTCAACATTCCTAAAAGCGCTAGGTGTCGCTGTATACTTGGCACATGCAGGTTTTCCTGTTCCTGCCAGTAAAATGAAAATCGGTATTTTGTCCGGATTGAGTACAACTATAAATATTTCGGATAATCTGAGTACAGGGTATAGCCATTTCTATGCCGAAGTAATGAGGATCAAGGATGTGGCTCATAGGCTGGAAGCAAATAACAGGATATTAGTTCTATTCGACGAACTTTTTAGAGGAACAAATGTGAAAGATGCTTATGATGGAACAATAGCGGTCGTTTCTGCTTTTGCTAAAATTAGAACCTCATTTTTTGTTATATCAACCCATATTGTAGAAGCAGCGAGAGAGTTGGAGTCAAAAGCTAATATTCAGTTCAGTTACTTTGATATAAAGGAAGAAGACGGACATCCGGTTTATACTTATAAATTGAAAGAGGGGGTCTCGGATGTAAGGCTTGGAATGTATATCATAAACAAAGAAGGTGTGATAGATTTGATAAATAATATAAATTGTACATAAAAATAGATTGAATGGAATTTAAAATTGATAGTCAGACATTAAAGGATCTTGAACTTTTTGAAACAGTAAAGGGAGGAAAGTCTATATTCAATTTATTCAATCTTACCCGTTGTTTAGGTGGTAAAAATAAGCTTTATGATTTCCTGAGATATCCTCTTTGTGACTATCTTGAGATAAACGAAAGAAAAGAGGCAATATCTTTCTTTAGTTCCAATCAGATAAAAGAAGAATTGGAAATAGATAAAAATTCTCTTGATTTCGTAGAGCATTATTTAATACAAGAGAATTATCCGACAACGCCACCATCCAAATTGGGTGCTATAGAGAAAAAGGTTATTAATAAATTAAACCCTAAGAATGAATATTATATAGTTGAAAGAGGTGTTGATTATACTATCGATATGATAAACATAATATATCGTTTTTCTAAAATGTTGACACAAAAAGAGTGTCCGACCTTAATAAAAAGAAATAATGATAAAGTTCTGGCTTTGTTCTCTGAGACAGAATATTCAGAGATACTAAAGATCAAAAGCCTCGAAAAGATTGATAGTTATAGTACTGCAAAGTATGATTACATATTTCGCTATACGCATAAAGAACGAATTCGTTTTTTACTTCATCTTATATATGAATATGATGCATTTATAGCAGTAGCAAAGGTCGCTAATAAGTATAAATTCTCTTATTCAAATATATTGCCATCGGGTCAAAATAGAATGCAAATAAATGGATTATTTCATCCCTTTGTAGAGAATTCTGTAAGGAATGATGTAGGGTTTGAATCAGAAAGGAATATAATTTTTGTAACAGGACCTAATATGGCAGGTAAATCTACGTTCTTGAAATCTTTAGGCGTTGCTGTATATTTGGCTCATGCAGGTTTTCCTGTACCTGCGGAGAAAATGGATATTAGTGTTCTAACAGGGCTATATACAACTATAAATATAGCAGATAGTCTAAATTCGGGCTATAGTCATTTCTATTCTGAGGTGTTGAGGGTAAAATATGTGGCGAACGAATTGAAAGAAAACAGAGCATTGGTTATATTTGATGAGTTATTTAGAGGTACTAATGTAAAAGATGCTTATGATGGAACTTTGGCTGTTGTTGAAGCATTAACTGAGGTGAAGAATTCGTTCTTTGCAGTATCTACTCATATTGTAGAAGCAGCTTATAAATTGAACGATACATCGAACATACAATTTGCTTATTTAGAAATTATAAAGCGAGATAATATTCCCGAATATACCTATAAACTAAAAGAAGGGATTTCTGAAAACAGACTTGGAATGTATATACTTCAGCAAGAGAAATTGATAGAGACAATAAAAGAAATAAATAACTAATTAATATATAGAAAATGAAATTATTTGATGTGTTCCCATTGTTTGATATTAACATAGTGAAAGGTAATGGATGCTATGTATATGATGACAAGGGAAATGAATACCTGGATTTGTATGGAGGGCATGCTGTGATATCGGTTGGGCATACTCATCCGTACTATGTAGAAAAACTAACAAATCAATTGAATAAACTTGGGTTTTATTCAAACTCAGTAATAAACAAATTGCAACAGGAGGTTGCCCAGAAACTTGGAGAACAATGTGGCTATCCCGATTATTTTCTGTTTCTGATAAATTCGGGTGCAGAAGCAAACGAAAATGCCATAAAACTTGCTTCTTTCCATAATGGACGAAAAAAAGTGTTGGCCTTTGCCAAAGCGTTTCATGGGCGCACTTCAGCTACGGTGGCAGCTACAGATATTCCGGCATATTCAGCTCCTGTGAATATGAATCCGAATTATGTGTTTGCTCCATTCAATGATATTGAATTTATAAAGAAAGAGCTTGCAACTAAAGAGTATTCATCTGTTTTGATTGAAGGTATTCAGGGGGTTGCGGGAATAAAAGTGCCTGAAGACAGCTTCTTAAAGCAGCTTCGTGATGTTTGTACCGAGACAGGAACTATTCTTATATTGGATGAAATACAATCGGGATATGGGCGTAGTGGTAAATTCTTCGCTCACCAGTATGCAGATATACAAGCTGATATTATAACTGTAGCTAAAGGTATCGGTAATGGTTTTCCTATGGCAGGCGTGCTTATCAATCCGATGTTTAAGGCTGTATATGGTCAACTTGGTACTACTTTTGGTGGAAATCATTTGGCTTGTGCTGCAGCTATTGCAGTATTGGATATTATGAAAGAAGAGAAGCTGATAGAGAATGCTTACAATGTTGGTGAATACCTGATGCAAGAGTTGAAGGAGATCCCTCAGATAAAAGAAGTTCGTGGACGAGGTTTGATGATTGGGATAGAATTTAATGAACCTATTAAAGAGAAACGTTCGAAGCTTCTTTTCGAAGAGAAAGTCTTTACAGGAGCTACAGGAACTCATGTGTTCCGCTTATTGCCTCCACTTTGTTTGACTATCGATCAGGCAAATATATTCCTCGAAAGATTTAAGAAAGTAATATAATGCAAAGTGGCGAAAGCCACTTTCTTTCTTTTACTGAGGAGGAGATAAGTAAATAAAAGGAGATATGGGGATGTTCCGTAGGATAAAGAATATGACCAATCCGGCGATAAAGATATATCCCAGCTTCTCTGAAAAGTTAAAGTATTTGAGATATTTCTTATTCTTTAATATGTAAACCTGAGCTAAGAGGAAATATATATATAGCAGGAAGGGGAGTATAATTATTAATAGAGCATTATACCGTAATGCTTGCAATATATTTCCGTGTAGCAGATGATAAAAAGATCGTTGCCCGCCACATCCCGGACACTGAAGTCCTGTGAACTCGTGAAAACTACACTGTTTGCTCCATATATTCCCTGTTGTTGCATAATAATTGTAATAGACAAATGCTATGATTAAAGGAATAGCTATGATAATGATATATCCTATATATTTTCTCATATAAAAAAGGAAAGGTAATTGCTACGATTACCTTTCCAAATATATTAATTATTTAGTATTTATTTATTCTGCATATTTTAGAACCTCTTTGTATTGTTCCAGTACAGCATCCATTCCGCCTGTGATAAACATAATAATACCATAGATTAAATTGAGTGCGAATAATCCGATGGCAATCAGGGCAAAAATCTTAGCCTTCTGTGCATTTCCCTGTGCTGCTTCATATTCTCCGGCATTATATTTTGAGTCTACTTGTGTCGAAAACACGATTGCAATAACACCTAATATGAGTCCTATACAGCATGGTGAACAGAGTCCAAGTACTGTACCTACAATTGATAATACCAAGTTATTATCAGGTTTAACAGGTTTAGCAAAATCATCTAAATTATTAGCCTGATAGGGAGAAGATTGGTAACTTTGATTTTCTGAGTTAAATTCTGACATAACTATCTGATTTTTAAGATTAATAATTTTTATCAAAAATAAATATAATTTCTACATATTAAAAGAAAATAGTAATTATTATCTTCACTAAAAATAATATTATCGTGTTAACTTTAATATCTGTATGAAAAAGAAACTCATCATATATTCTTCCCTTGGTGCGATATTGATTATAGCTCTTGTTATAACCGGCTTATACTTTGCTTATACCAAAGGATATATACGAATGAACTACCCTTCTTTTGAGGAGTATCCGGTACAAGGCATAGATGTTTCTCATCATCAACAAACAATTGATTGGGGAAAATTAGACAAGCGATCCGTTCAATTTGCTTTTATAAAAGCCACAGAAGGAGGTAATCATAAAGATTCTCTTTTTCAGGAAAACTGGAGACTAGCCATTCATCATAATGTACCGGTAGGTGCTTATCATTTTTTTACATTTTGTAAAGATGGGGATGCACAAGCCAGAAATTATATTCATTATGTACCTAAGGATAGTATAGACCTTCCGCCGATTATTGACTTGGAGTATGGTGGGAATTGCCAGCAGGAAAATCGCAAGGAAGATATTATAGCAGAAATTGCAAAGTTTATAGAGATCTTAGAAAATCATTATCAACGAAAGGTGCTTATCTACACTACAAATGAGTTCTATAAGAACTACATGATCGGGCAGTTCATGGATAATCCCATTTGGATAAGAGATATAGTTTCTAAGCCAAAGCTGCCTGATGGGCGTAAATGGTTGTTTTGGCAATATACGAATAAAGGGAAAATAGAAGGCATAAAAACGGATGTTGACCTGAATGCATTTGCCGGAACTAGAGAGGAATTTGATCAACTGATAAAAAAAGACTGATATATAAGGGTATAAAATAAAAAATGGGTTCGCAGAAAACGAACCCATTTCTTTTAAAACCTATTTATATTACCAGATATCAGCTCTCTTTTCTTTTGGAATATATAGAGAATCTTTTTCTGTGATATTAAATGCTTTATACCATGCATCGATATGAGGTAATGTACCGTTTACACGCCATTTTCCTAAAGAGTGCGGGTCTGTTTTTGTGCGACGTAGGATTTCTGCATCACGAATATTACCTGCCCATACTCCTGCATAAGATAAGAAGAAACGTTGAGCCGGAGTAAAGCCGTCTATTTTATCGCCTTTCTTAGCTTCATCTGTTTTTTCGAATGCATTGTATGAAATTTGAAGTCCACCAAAGTCTCCGATGTTTTCGCCCAAAGTAAATGTTCCATTTGCAAATACACCCGGAAGAACCTCTATCTTGTTGAAGTGTTGAACAAGCACCTGAGCTCTTTCGTTGAATTTCTTAGAGTCTTCTTTTGTCCACCAGTCCGACAGGTTACCATCTTTGTCATATTTAGATCCTTGATCGTCAAATCCGTGAGACATTTCATGACCGATAACAACACCGATAGCTCCATAGTTAACCGCATCATCTTCGTTTAAATAGAAGAATGGCGGTTGTAGAATTCCCGCAGGGAAACAAATTTCATTTGTTGTTGGATTATAGTATGCATTCACCATTTGTGGAGGCATATGCCATTCGCTCTTATCTACAGGCTTGTTGATTTTTTTGATCATTTCGTTATGATCGAACTCACTTGCCCGTACTACATTTTCCCAATAAGAGTCTTTCTTTATATTAAGCGTTGAATAGTCTTTCCATTTGTCCGGATAACCAATCTTAACTGTAAAAGAGTTCAGTTTTTCCTGAGCTTTAGCTTTCGTTGCATCGCTCATCCATGTCAAGTTGTTGATGCGTTCGCCCAATGTTACTTGTAGATTTTTCACCAACTTCAGCATTCTTTCTTTAGCTTCAGCAGGGAAGTATTTTTCTACATACATTTGACCTACAGCTTCACTAAGAGCTCCATCAACAACTCCTACAGCACGCTTCCAACGAGGCTGTAATACTTTGCGGCCACTAAGTTGTTTTCCGTAGAAGTCAAAGTTTGCATTTACAAAGTTGTCGCTAAGATACCCGGCTGCAGAATTTATCAAGCACCATGAAAGATAAGCTTTCGACTCATCGATAGGTAGTGTATGGATCAAATTTACGGCTGTTGCAATCGGTTTAACCTGAGCTACATTGATCTCTGTGAAGTCTTTAGCATCGGCTGCATCAAAGAAGGCTTTCCAGTCAAAATTAGCTACTGATTTATTCAAATCGGTAACATTCATTTTGTGATAATTCAATTCTGGAATTCTGGTGTCTTCTTTTTTGAAGTGATCTTTTGCTAAAGCTGTTTCTATTTTTAGAACTACGTCAGCTGATTTTTGTGCATCAGCTTCGCTGTAGCCCGCATTTACAAATTGAGTCTTTATCAAGTTGAGATATCCCTTACGGATAGCAACCGATGTAGAGTCTTGTGCAACATAGTAATCACGTTCACCTAATCCCAGACCTCCTTGGTATAGTTGAACAATATTCATAGAACTATTTTTGTCGTCGGCACCTACATATAGACCAAAGAATGGAGAGTTCGCATACTTTCTTAATTCTCCGGTTAGTTTTACTATATCAGCCGTTGTCGAAGCTTTGTTTATATTATCCAACTGAGCTTTTATTGGTTTAGCTCCGTCGGCATTCAGCTTCGTACTATCCATTCCCAACGCAAACAGGTCTCCAATCTTTTGAGCAATAGAACCTTGCTCATGTTTTGTTTTACCCAATTCTTCGATAAGACCTTTTACTTGCTCTTGGTTTCGTTCAGCCAATTGATCAAACGAGCCATAGCGTGCATATTCGTCTTTCATAGGGTTTGCTTTTGCCCAACCGCCTGTAGCGTATTGGTAAAAGTTATTGCCGGGGATAGCTGTAATATCCAGATTGGCAGTATCAAATTTCTGTGCGATATTCATAATATCTGCATCCGAGTCCTGTGCGCTTGCCTTTTGTTTACAGCTCACTTGCGTTAGAGCGAGAGCGGCAATCGGTAAATAGAAATAGATTTTGTTCATATAAATTAAATTAGTTACTCTTCTACATATTTTCGTATTTGGTCTACCCAAACTGTATATCCGTTATCGTTCAGATGCAATCCGTCCGTTGTGTACTTTGCATCTAAGGTTCTGTCTTCGCTCAAAAATGCAGGATAAATATTGATAAAGGTTATATTCTCCTTTTCACAGAAAGCTTTTAACTCTTTATTCAACTGTTCTATCTGCCATTCTTTATTCAACATTCGTTGATACACATTTCTATTGTTGTTGATTGGCAATAGACTTTGAACATAGATTTTTGTATAAGGCGAGCCTGTTTCTATCTGGTAGATGATAGACTTGATGCCTATCATTATTTTCTCATTCGATCTGCTGAGAGATATATCATTGATTCCTGCCATGAGGAATACCTTCTTTGGCTTAGCAATTATAATTTCGTTTAACCGATTGAGCATACCCAATGTATTGTCACCAGATATACCTCTGTTTACAGGTTTTTGAGTAGGGAAGTATTCATTCCATTTCCCGCCTTGTGTCAAACTATTTCCTAAGAATATTATTTGCCCATTAGTCAGAGGGTTTGCCTTGAAGTAAGCCATTCTTTCGAGATAGGTTTTATTTTCAAGGATATTTTCTTGTATTTCCTGTGCCGATAAAATCATTGTACAAAATAACATCAAAATTGATAATATAGTTCTCATAGAATGCAAATTTAGTCTTTCGAAATGTTTTGAAGTTCAACTGTCAATTCTTCCCATTTGAGCATATCGTCTTCCAACTCTTTTGTTAATAGCCCATGCCTTTCGAAAAGAGAAGCATCGGCTGCACCTTCGGGTGTTGTTAGTTTAAGTTCTATTTCGGCTATTTCGTTCTCTTTACTTTCTATAGTTTTTTCTATATCCGAAATCTGCTTTTCTACTCGTTTGATTTGACGGCCTAATTCTTTTCGCTCTTCGTAAGATAGCTTATTTACAGATTCTTGATCTGTAGTCTTATCAGATTCATTAAGTGGAGATGTAGACACTTCAAGTTCTTTGAGGCTATCCATCTTTTTCTTTTCAAGAAATTCATAGATTCCGCCTAAGTGCTCTATTACTTGTTGGTTACCAAATTCATAAACTTTTTCTACAAGCCCGTTTAAGAAATCTCGATCATGGGATACTACGATAACTGTTCCGTCAAATTCTTTAATTGCTTTTTTCAAAACATCCTTCGAACGCATATCGAGATGATTGGTCGGCTCATCGAGAATAAGCAGATTTACGGGTTCGAGTAGTAAGCGTATCATTGCCAAGCGGCTACGTTCTCCTCCCGACAAAACTTTTACTTTTTTGTCAGATGCTTCGCCACCAAACATAAAGGCTCCCAGTATGTCTCTGATCTTAGTTCGGATGTCACCTACAGCCACATAGTCTATTGTTTCGAACACGGTATGATCCCCGTTTAATAACTGTGCTTGATTCTGTGCGAAGTAGCCTATTTTCACATTATGTCCTAGTTCGAGTTTGCCTTTGAAGTCAATCTCGTTCATGATGCATTTCACTAAGGTAGATTTCCCTTCTCCATTCTTCCCAACAAAAGCTACTTTGTCTCCTCTATGTATTGTAAATGTTACATCTTTGAAGATCAGATGATCCCCATAGCTTTTTTCCACATTTTCTACAATTACAGGATAAGAGCCTGAACGTGGTGCGGGAGGAAATTTAAGATTCAGCATAGCATTATCTTCATCATCTACTTCCAACCGTTCTA
This sequence comes from Dysgonomonas sp. Shenzhen-Wh21, assembly GCF_043392705.1. Taxonomy (NCBI): domain Bacteria; kingdom Pseudomonadati; phylum Bacteroidota; class Bacteroidia; order Bacteroidales; family Dysgonomonadaceae; genus Dysgonomonas; species Dysgonomonas sp. Shenzhen-Wh21. Next base: position 34,442 of record NZ_JAIXHZ010000085.1, on the reverse strand, counting down.
GCTTATCCAATTGCTTTATGCGTGATTGTACTTGTACTGATTTTGTCGCTTTGTAGCGGAAACGCTCTATAAACTCTTCGGTTTTCTGTATTTGCTTTTGCTGATTTTCAAAAGCACGTATTTGATGCTCGCGGTGCTCCTGCCTCAGTTCCACATATTTGGTATAGGGTACTTTATAATCGTAAATACGTCCGAGAGATATTTCTATTGTGCGTTGGGTTACAGCATCCAAAAAAGCACGGTCGTGCGATACAAGTAAGACAGCATTGGCTCGGGTCGAAAGAAATGTTTCGAGCCACTGAATCGACTCTATATCAAGGTGGTTGGTCGGCTCGTCGAGCAAAAGTACGTCAGGACGTTGAAGAAGCAGTTTGGCTAATTCGATACGCATACGCCATCCTCCGCTAAACTCACTGGTTGGACGTTCAAAGTCTGTACGCCTAAATCCCAGACCAGTCAGTGTTTTTTCTATTTCTGCCTGAAAGTTACCGCCCCCCGACATCATAAACTCCTCGTTGAGATAAGATGATTTCTCTATCAGGTTGTGATAGGCTTCCGATTCATAGTCGGTTCTTTCAGCCAACTGTTTGTTTACATAGTCTAATTCGGTTTCTATCTTCTGTATGTGAGAAAATGCTAAAGAAGCCTCTTCAAAAACAGTATTACCTTCTTTTAGGGTCATGTGCTGCGGCAGATAACCAATCGTTATGTCTTTGGGCACGGAAAGATTCCCTCGTGTAGGAGCTTGCAGCCCTGCAAATATTTTAAGCATGGTTGATTTACCTGCTCCATTTTTACCAACAAGGGCTATTCTTTCCTTCTTGTTGATAACAAAAGATATATCGTCAAAGAGGCTGAAACCTCCAAATTCTACCGTTAGTCCTTCTACTGAAATCACATCAATTAAGTTTATAAAACGTACAAAAATAGTCAATTTTACTGCATCTGGCTATTTTTGATCTTTATTTTCAGCGTTGAAGCCTATTTCGACTCGAATTGTATATCAGATCTTTCGAGTTTTTTATATCTTATGTCTAAAACATTTAATATGACAGATAATACAATAAGCATTTCGAATGGAAAGCTAAATCGTGAATTTGTTCCGTATGTAACAAAAGCTTGTAGTATCGATGCTGTGAATACTATTATAGATATTGTAAGTTGAGGGGTAATTTTCTTTTGCTTTATACCTCTGGATATATTGTATGGGATGAGGATTATAAACGCAATCTTTATTAATTGTAACAGAATCCTTTCTAAGTAGCATATATACAATAGTATTTCATTGGCATGAGGAATAGCAAATTTATCATATTCCCAATACAATGATGTTTTCCAAAAATCACGCCACGAGATAAAAACCTGCTGCAAGTACGCTGTCTGGTTCTCTTTAATTGTAGCAATACTATAATTATAAAGCCTGTTGGATAAGTCGGGGAACGATAAGCCGGTTTCCGATTCCAATTCAGGGTATGCTTCCCAGATAGTCATTGCTATTTCCTTGTCCGAAATTCTATTGTCTCTATACTTGGCATATATATTGCCTATTGGAGCATATTCGGGTGTTGTTTTTTCTGCAAAGTTGACACAGTTTTGAGCAAGATTGAATCCGTAAAAAGTTGTGGAGGTGAAATAGCCTGTATTCTTTTTGTTTACATAAGACCAACCTAGAAAAACAAAAAGAGGAATTACTAACATAAAAGACAGTTTAGTTAAGAGAGACTTGAAAGAACTTACATTTAATAGAATAAAAAAGAGAATTACGGGTAAGAATATATAAAAAGGCTTTATCAAAACAAGGTATCCACACAATATACTTAGTCCTATGTATTGATCCGACTTTCCGCTTCGAATTCTAAAAAACAGATACAATATAATTGTTACAACGAGTAATGTAAGTGTTTCTGTAAGAATAGCTACCTCAAAGAAAATAGTTGGTAAATAGCAACTTAATATAAGAGTTAAATAAAAAGATATTTTTTTGTTCAACCTCACCGATAGGCATGTTTTGTAGAAGTAAATAAGAGTAACTATTCCTATAATAAACTGTATTGCACCCGTTGTAGAATAAGAGATATTACTTAACGCAAGTAAAATAGGATATCCCGGAGAACGTTGGCCTTCATAGCCTGAAAAATCAAAATTGAGTATTCTCTTAGCTAACTCTACATACCCTTCACTATCAGGATAGAGGGTTATATACTGATATAAAAAGGCAACAACTAAGCGAACTAAAGTACCGACAATAATGATGCTTTTTATCGGATTATCTGTTACCCATTTTCTTATTTTAGCGAATGTGTTCAATAAATTCTTTTTGATAAAATTAAGCTTTATATCGATTGGTGATGTGTATTGCAATAAATAATTATTTTTGTAATACCATTAGCGAACTTTTTATACTCCTTTTTGATTTTATATAATAAGAAAACAAACTTAAAAAATATAAGCCAATGTATGATAATGAAAAAAGAGCTTTTATAGCTATTTCTCCCGAACAGGAAGTCTGTATGGTTCCTAAAATGGCTAATCGACACGGACTTATCACCGGAGCCACAGGTACAGGAAAAACAGTAACATTGCAGACCTTAGCCGAGACATTCAGTAAAATGGGAGTTCCTGTATTTGCAGCAGATGTGAAGGGAGATTTATCTGGTGTAGCCGCCGTTGGAGGAAATAAGGAGAGCGTTACCCAACGTGTAGAATCATACAAATTGGCAGACAAAGGATTTAAATTTCAAGATTTCCCTGTTCAGTTTTGGGATGTCTTTGGAGATCAAGGAGCACCTATCAGAGCTACGGTTGCAGATATGGGGCCGCTTCTATTAAGCCGGCTTTTATCTCTCAATGACACTCAATCGGCAGTTCTTACTATTATCTTTAAATTGGCGAAAGATGAGTCTTTAGATATCATCGACTTGAAAGACTTACAAAAGCTATTGGAATATGTAGGAAATAATGCTAATCGTTTTACAACAAGCTATGGCAATATCTCTACGGCAAGTATTGGAGCTATACAGCGTGGATTAATTGCGTTAGAGCAAGAAGGTGCTGATAAATTCTTCGGAGAACCAAATCTGAATATCGACGATCTGATACAAACAGTAGGAGAGAAGGGCGTTATAAATATATTGGCAGCAGATAAGCTGATGAATTCTCCACGTGTATATACTACATTCCTGATGTGGTTGATGACCAAGCTGTTTGAAGTGATGCCCGAAGTGGGAGATCCGGATAAACCAAAACTGGTATTCTTTTTCGATGAAGCTCATTTACTTTTTAGTGATGCCCCGAAGGCATTGTTGGAAAAGATAGAGCAGGTTGTCCGTCTCATTCGTTCGAAAGGGATAGGCGTCTATTTTATATCACAGACTCCTGCAGACATTCCCGACTCTGTATTAGGTCAGTTAGGGAATCGTGTACAACATGCATTGAGAGCCTATACGCCGAAAGATCAGAAAGCCGTCAAGGTTGCGGCGCAAACTTTCAGAGCGAATCCTAAATTTGATACAGAACAGGCAATCTCGGAACTGGCTACGGGAGAGGCTTTAGTCTCGCTATTAGATGAAAAAGGTCGACCCAATATGGTCGAAAGAGCTTTTATTCTACCTCCTGAAGGGCAAATCGGACCATTGGATACTGCTGCCCGTAATCAGATGACGCAGGGTTCTATATTGTATCGCCATTATGCACAAGTAGTAGATAGAGAATCAGCTTACGAAATCTTAACTGAGCGTTTGCAAGGTACTTTGAGCGAGAAAGAACAAGTGGCGCAGGATAAAGCAACCGCAAAAGCTCAGAAAGAAGCCGAAAGGGCACAGCGTGAACAGGCTAAGATTGACCAAAAGAATGCTGTAGAAAACAAACGATTCTGGAGTAGAATGGCAACGACAGTGCTTGTCCCTATTGCCAAACAGGTGTTGAACGTGTTTCTCAAAAGCTCATCAAAGAAAAGATAGAACCTGATATATATAAATTATAGAAAGACAGTCGACAGGAATCAACCATTCGGCTGTTTTCTTTATAGATACAATCTTGTTTATTTTTTTTCAAAATTTACTGTCGGATTAATTTATCGTCCTACCTTTGTAGTCTTGAACCCAGAAAACAATAAAATCTTCAAATACGAACATTTGTTGAGCATTGATTTCGCTTTCAAATTCAGACTGAATAAAAGGAAATAAAGATGCAATTACTCAGACCGCAGCATTGGAAAGATTATGAACTGATCGACTCGGGCGATTATGAAAAATTAGAACGTTTTGGTAAATACATTATCCGACGTCCCGAACCACAGGCAGTATGGCGTAAGTCTCTGCCCGAGAAACAGTGGGAGGACGCATCCGATGCCACTTTCAAGAAGGAGAAAGGAAAGACTTCTCAAGATGGCAACGACAAAGGAGTTTGGGTACAAAAAAATGGAATGCCCGACCAGTGGTTCATCAACTATCAATATAAGGAAATGAAGCTTCGGTTTCGTTTAGGTCTTACATCTTTCAAGCATGTAGGGGTGTTTCCCGAACAATCGGAGAATTGGGATTTCATATACGATACAGTTCGAAGCCTCAATGTTTCTGAACCAAAAGTCTTGAATCTTTTTGCATATACAGGTGGAGCTTCAATTGCGGCTAAAAGTGCAGGAGCTGATGTGACGCATGTAGATTCTGTGAAGCAAGTAATCACGTGGTCGCGTGAAAATATGGATGCTTCTGATCTTCATGATATACGCTGGATTGTAGAAGACGCTCTTAAATTTTGCCGCCGCGAAGTAAAAAGAGGAAAGAAATATAACGGGATAATACTAGACCCTCCTGCGTATGGTCGTGGTCCTGATGGCGAGAAGTGGATATTGGAAGAGAATATAGCCGAAATAATGTCTCTTTGTTCGCAATTGCTGGAGGATTCCAATTCATTTCTTATACTAAATCTATACTCTATGGGCTTTTCTGCTGTGATAGCTGATAACCTTATAAAGGATTATTTTCCAGATGTCAAAGATCGCACGTACGGAGAACTGATTGTTCCTGAAAAATCCGGTAAAAATTTACCTCTGAGTATTTATATCCGTTTTATCAGAAAATAGTGTCACTTTCTGTATCTTTGCGTTTCTCGTGTAAGGGTCTTGTATATATGGTGTTATATGGATTTTTGTGAGCAAAAGGTGACAAAAGTGACAGTTGTTTCATTCTTTTTATTTGTAACTTTTGAGATGTTTCTTTTATTACATTTACTCATAATATATGATAACTTTCAAGAATAATCTTTCATGATATAGCTATATACGAACATAATATATTTCATAACATGACTTATAACAAAATTGCGAATAAACCGTTAATAAAATAAACAAACACAAATACATAGTATAAAAATCGAAGAGAAAAGTATGAAAAAAGCTCTAACTATTGCGGGGGTTGTTGTCGTTGTGCTTATAGTGGCTATGATAGCAATTCCTTTCTTGTTTAAAGATAAAATCAAAACTGCCGTATTGAATGCCGCAAACGAAAAACTAAACGCTACAGTGGATATTAAGGATTTTGGACTGAACTTGTTTTCCAATTTTCCTAATGCAACACTCTCCCTAAACAATGCTTCGGTAGTAGGTGTCGGAGACTTTCAGAAAGATACACTATTGAGTGCTAAGTCGGCAAGTGTTACTATCGACTTGATGAGTCTTTTTGGCAGCGAATATAATATATCCAAAATCAATCTGGATAAGGCTTCTATATATACAAAAGTGCTTGAAGACGGACGTGCCAACTGGGATATAATGAAGGTTGACTCTACTGTATCTGCTTCAACCGAAAGTGAATCTGCTTTCAAACTCAATTTGAAAAAAATTACGGTCAACGATTGTAGTTTTGTTTACCAGAACGATTCTACAAAGATGAAAGTGACACTTAATAAATGGAACGGAGACCTGCATGGCGATTTTTCAGCTAGCGAAACAACATTAAATACAAATTCTACTATCGGCGAAGTTACATTTGTTATGGATGGCATTCCATATTTGAATAAAATACAAGGTGTGGCCGATGCTACCATCAATGCGAATCTTGATAAGATGGAATTTGCCTTTAAGGAAAGTAACCTACAACTAAATGATCTTAAAGCATCTATTGATGGTACTTTTGCTATGGTGGGTAAGGATTATGAAGATATGGAGTTCGATCTTAAGCTGAATGCGCCGGATACCCAATTTAAAGATATCTTATCTCTTGTTCCGGCGATGTATACAGCCGACTTTAAAGATGTGAAAACATCAGGAACAGCAAAGTTGGAGGCATATATCAAAGGTCTTATGCATGGTGATAGTTATCCAGCGTTTGATGTAAAGATAATGGTGAACGATGCGATGTTCCAATACCCTTCTTTACCCAAAGCTGTTAATAATATAAATGTTGCTATGGCGATAAACAGTAAAGGAGGCTCGTTGGATAATATGATTGTTGATATCAGTAAGTTTAGTTTCAATTTGGGGGGGAATCCTTTCTCGGGAAGCCTGAATGTGTCCACTCCGATGAGCGATCCTAACCTGAAAGCACAGGCAAATGGGACGATTGATTTAGGTATGATTAAAGATGTATACCCGTTAGAGAAAGGTACAGCTTTAAATGGTAAGATGACTGCTAATCTGAATGTTGCTGCTCGGATGTCTGCAATCGAAAAAGAACAATATGAGAATGTATCGGCAGCAGGTAGTTTGAAATTGAGCAATATGACTTATAAGTCTCAAGACATGCAAGATGTGGTGATTAACGATGCCGGATTGGAATTTTCGCCACGCTATGTAAATCTATCGTCACTGAACCTGAAGATTGGTAAAAATGATCTGTCAGCTACAGGACGACTCGAAAATTTTATTGCTTATGCATTGAAAGATCAAACACTGAAAGGTCAGTTGAATATAAAATCAAACTATCTGAATGCGAATGATTTTATCAGTAGCGAAACTGCCGGAACAGAAGAAACAGCATCATCAACAACAGAAGACATTATTATTCCTAAAAATATAGATTTTGTATTGAACGCAGCCCTCAACCAAATTGTATATGGAAAAATGAATATTACAAATATGGTTGGCAATATCACTGTTAAAAATGGAGTGCTTACTCTTAATAATGTTGGCGCTAATGCTTTGGGTGGTTCTTGTAAGGTTAGCGGAACGTATGATACATCAAGCCCTAAAACTCCGAAGGTTAACTTTGATTTGGCTTTGTCGAAAGTGTCATTTGCAGAAACATTCAAGTCGGTAGAATCTGTGCAAAAGTTTGCTCCTATATTCGAAAAATTAGGAGGAACATATTCTATGAACTTCAAATTTAATACATCTTTAGGTGAGACAATTATGCAGACTTTAGCGGGTCTTACAGGTAGTGGTGCATTACAAACCAATGATGTGAAGATAGAAGGTGTTGAGGCTTTGACCGCTTTGTCGTCTTCATTGAAAACTGATGCTTTGAAATCATTCTCTACAAAAGATTTGAATCTGCCTTTTACTATAAATAATGGAAAACTGAATACCAAGCCTTTCAATGTAAACTTTGGCAATGGAGGTGTTATGAAATTAGAGGGGGCTACTGGCCTTGATCAAAGTATCGACTATAAAGGCACTGTTACGCTTCCTAAATCGCTAGCAAATCATTACGTGTCGTCTGTCCCGATTACAATAGGCGGTACATTTACAAATCCCAAAATTGGAATAGACACCAAGGCGTTGGTTGCCGGAGCTGCTTCGTCTGCCGTAAATGAGCTTTTGGGTGGAGAGAAAGGAGCTCATATTTCAGCGAAGGTGTCTGAAGAAAAAGCGAAACAAATAGAAAGGATTAGATCGGAAGCGGATGCGACTGCAACAAAGTTGGTGGTTGAGGCTGAGAAACAATCACAGGCTTTGGAAGAAAAGGCAGGAAGTAATCCTCTTGCAAAAGCCGCAGCTAAGGCGGCAGGAAAGAAGCTTGTAGAAGAAGCTAAAAAGCAAGGTCAGAATTTGAGAGATAAAGCCGAAGAACAAATAAAGAAAGTAGAAGGCACGGGTAACTGATAAATAATATAATTAAAAGCTGTCTGAAAAGAAGACTCAAAATGCCAATATACAATACAAATCTTCTTTTCAGACAGTTTTTTTAGTCCCTATTAAGCCCTCCACCCAATGCTTTGTAGAGAGCAACTAACGAATAGAGTTCGTTTAACGTAGCATTGTTCAAAGCTATCTCGGCATCGAACAACTGACGTTGAGCATCCAGCACATCGATATACTTAACAGCTCCATTTACATATTGCAACTTAGCCAGCTCGTGATAAGAGTTAGCTGAATTGTATAAAGCTTCTTGTGACAGATATACCTCTTTCATTTTATTGAACGTAATGATAGAGTTGTTTACTTCCTTAAATACATTCAATACAGATTTTTCGTAGCTATATACTTCTTGCTCGTATGCAGCCTTTGCCGCATTATGTTTTGCTTTGTTTTTACCCATATTGAATATAGGGCCGGTAAGTACTCCCGAGATAAACCATGTCGGACTTTTAAGAAAGTCTGTCAGTTCGGTATTTTCTCCACCTAAACGCCCTGTAAGTCTTAACGAAGGAAACATATCCGTGTAGGCCATCCCTACTTTAGCATTAGCCTCTATCAGCTTTTGCTCTGCCTGTATCATATCCGGACGGCGTTTCAGTAGCGACGACGGTAAATCGATAGGTAGGCTGGCTGGAACTTGCAGGTGGCTAATGTCATCTTTGCCTCTGGGAATGTTTCCGATGGGAAACTCTCCAACGAGTACAAAAAGATCATTCTCTTTCAGTTTTATCTCATTTTCTAGATTTGGAATCAGCGTTTCGGTACGGGCAAGTTCAACAAGGCTTTGCCTGTATGGTATTTCAGATGTCAAACCACCTTCGTAGCGCAATTTGGCAAAACGAACTCCTTCACGTCTGGCATCCAGAGTCTGTTTCACTATTGTAAGCTCTTTATCTAATGCTTTTAATTCAAAGTATGCCTGAGCAACCTGTGCTACGATGGTTAGGTGCATGGCTTTTTGCGCTTCTACCGTTTGCAGATATGCAGCAATTCCGGCTTCGTTGGCCCATCTCAGTTTGCCCCATATATCCAATTCCCACGATACATTAAGATTGGCTCTTAGCTCAGGTGAATATTTTTTCGAATCGCCACCATAGTTCAGATATTCCTTTTGCCCTGCCACTTCAGCCCCTACTTCAGGGAATAGGTTTGCAAATGATATACGTTTGTTTGCAGCCATTTCTTTTATGCGGGCAGCTGCTATGAGCATGTCTTTGTTGTGGTCGAGAGCTTTTGTGATGAGTCCTTGTAATACAGAATCCTTATATAGAGCACTCCATCCGATGTCAGAAGCATTCCCCTCATTCGTTATTTTTGCATCGAATGCCTGAGGGATATTCATTTCGGGCTGTTCGTATTTCTGACCTATTTTACAAGATGAGAGTAATACTATGGAAATGAGTAGTATATATGTAAGTTTATTCATTGTTATCTCTTTTTATAAGTTTCTTTATTTTCGGGAATTTAGGAAACTTAAGTTCCGGAATCTTAAACTTATCCTTTACTTTATATACTATCACAAAGAAGAATGGCACAAGTATTATTCCTAATGTTATAGCTACAATCATACCGAAAAATACACCTGTTCCTATCGAATGCCTACTTGCTGATCCCGGTCCGGAAGCTATTACCATCGGTAACATACCCAGTACGAATGCTAAAGATGTCATCAATATCGGGCGGAAACGTAATTTGGCTGCTTGCATTGCTGCAAATATTGGTTGCATACCTGCATCGACCTGTATCTTGGCAAATTCTACGATCAGAATAGCATTTTTAGCGGCTAATCCGATTAAGGTTACGAGTCCGATCTGAAAATACACATCATTGTCCAGTCCTAATATCCAAATGCCGATAAATGCTCCTAGCGCAGCAATGGGTAAGGATAATATCACAGAAATTGGTACAGTCCAACTTTCGTATAATGCAGCTAAGAACAAGAATACAAATATCAGAACCAGTATTAAAACTGTACCTGTTTGCCCGCTAGCCTTTTGTTCCTGAAAAGAGAGACCGCTCCATGCTACCCCGATATTAGCGGGTAGGTGTTCTTTTGCGATGTTTACAATTTCGCTCATCGCTTGTCCCGAGCTATGTCCTGCCGAAGGGGTAACCTGCATAGATGCCGATGTGTACATATTGAAGCGCGATATATTCCCCGGTCCTGTGGTATAGCTGGTTTTACCCAAAGCTGTAAGCGGAACCATGTCTCCACTTTTCGTTTTCACGAAAAAAAGATTGATATCGCTGGCTGTTGCCCTGTATGATTGATCGGCCTGAATGTATACTTTGTATATGCGGTTAAACATATTGAAATCATTTACATATACTGACCCCAGATAGGCTTTCATTGTTGAAAAAATATCAGACATTGGCACTCCGAGTAGCATTGCCTGATCACGGTCTACGTCAAAATATAGTTGAGGTATTTCTGATTGTAGAGAGGAAGATACATTTGAAATGATCTTAGACTTATTTGCATAATACATAAAAGTATCAGACGCAGCCACCAGATCGTCCCATTGAGCATCGGAGCGGGCTTGAAGCTTCATTTCAACGCCACCTGCCGATCCGAGTCCCGGAATGACGGGAGGGCGACTCACAAATGCTCTTATTTCGGGGTAATTGTAGAATTCTTTTTGAGCATCACGCATCACTTGATCCACTCCCGTACTTCTTTCTTTCCACGGTTTAAGGATAACCGTCAGTGTTGTGCGTCCCTGATTGGTTCCTACACGAGGGCTTGATCCTGTCACATTTTGTACATACTCTACTGCTTCATGATTGTCCAGATAAGCTACAGCTCTATCCGTAACCGTTCGCATACGCTCTAGTGTTGTGCCTTCGGGCATTTCAAGCTCTACGGTAAAATAACCTTGATCTTCTTGCGGAATGAAACTGGTAGGAACTATTTTATTCAATACGAAAATAAATACAAGCACCATACCAAATGCAGCCATCGTACGTCTAGGGTTGTTTATAACCTTTAGTAAGATATTGGCATATTTCTTATTGCCATTCCCTAGCCAGATATTTATTTTGCGGAAGATGAAGTGCTTTTTCTTTTTCGATGGCTTTAATATTATAGCACACATGGCAGGACTAAGTGTAAGAGCTACTACTGCAGAAATAAGTACCGATACGACAATGGTTACAGAGAATTGCCTGTAGAGTGCTCCAGTTATCCCGTCAAGGAAGCTTACCGGAACGAATACAGCAGCCAATACTAACGATGTGGCAATCAAAGCGCCTGTCAGCTCTTTCATTGCCCTGTGTGTGGCTTCCCGTGCATTTACCCCCTTCTGTTCCATAATACGTTCTACGTTCTCGACGACGACAATCGCATCATCCACAACAATACCGATCGCTAAAACTAATCCCAAAAGAGTCAGCATATTAAGGGAGAATCCCATCATAAGCATAAATCCGAATGTTCCTATCAAGGAAATAGGCACGGCAACTATCGGAATAATAGCCGCACGCCAATTTTGTAACGAAAGGAATACTACTATAATAACAAGCGTCAGAGCTTCGAACAATGTTTTATAAACTTCGTGGATAGATTCTCCGATGTATTCCGTCATATCGAAAGGTATCAGATAATCTAAGCCTTCGGGAAAATCTTGTTTTATATTTCCCATGGCTGCCTTTACTTCATCCGCTACTTCCATCGCATTAGCACCGGGAAGAAGATAGATGCTCAACATGGTTGCATATTTGCCATTCAAACCACTTTCTGTACTATATGATGATGCTTCCAGAGAGACTCTTGCAACGTCTCTCATGCGTATGAACGAACCGTCGTTGTTGGCTTTTACTACAATATCTTCAAATTCACTCACTGTAGACAAACGTCCTTGTGCTGTGATGGGCATAGTCACATCCACATGAACAATTGGTTGTTTACCGAGTTCACCCGCAGCCGACTCTCTATTCTGATCTTTTAGAGCATCCTGCAAATCTTTGATTGTTAGTCCAAAACTGGCGAGCCTGTCCGGATATACCCATATTTGCATGCCATAATATCGGCTGCCGACATTCGAAACACGTCCCACTCCGGGTATACGCCTGATAACGTCAAGTATATTTATAGTTGCATAGTTGCTTAAGTATATCTCGTCATATTTAGGGTCGTCAGATGTCAAAGCAATAGTCATTAATTGTCCGGGTGCTTGCTTTTCAACAGAAATCCCACCTTGTAGAACTTCAGCCGGTAGACGACTTTCGGCTAACTTTACCCTGTTTTGTATTTCTACTGCTGCGAGGTCAGCATTGGTATTTACATCAAACGTAACGGTGATGGATAGTCCTCCCGAATTGGAACTGCTTGATTCCATATATATCATACCGGGCGTACCGTTCAACTCTTGTTCGATGGGTGTTGCCACTGCTTGAGAAACTGTTGTTGCATTTGCTCCCGGGTAAGAAGCTCCTATTTTTACAACGGGAGGTGTTATTTGCGGATACTGTTCTATCGGCAATAGTACCAGCCCAATGATACCTATAATAACAATCAGTAAGGATAAGACGGTAGAAAGTACAGGCCTGTCTATAAATAATCCCGGCTTCATTTTTTATCCTCCTTCTTCTTTTCATCCGCTTTCTCGAGAGCCTCTATTTTTGCTTCCTCTTTAGTAGTCCTCGATATAACCTTTTGTCCGTGAGTAAGCTTTTGATATCCTTCTACAACAATGTGCTCATTCGGACTCAATCCACGGATAACTACTATCTTATTATCATGTTCGGGGCCGGTCTCTACATAGCGTTTTTCTACTATACTGTCCGGACGTATAACGAATATATGAGCTCCTCCTTTTTCTATCGAAATAGCTTTGCGGGGAATAACGACAACATTCTCCAATACATTTAGTAATAGTTTTACACGCGTGAATTGTCCCGGTAGAAGAACCTGATTGGGATTAGGCAATACGGCACGAACGCCAAAAGTTCCTGTTTTAGGGTCAACAAGGGGGGATGCAAAGTCTACAATTCCTTTTTCGCTGTATACAGAGTTGTCTGCAAGCGTAACAGTAACAGTTGGCTGCCACGACCGAGTTGTATCCAGTTCGCCTAAATGCACATTCCTGCGTTGACTTCTTAGATAGTCGAGAGAAGTAAGTTTGAAATCGACCAATACGGTGTCTCTTTTTACTACTGTAGCCAATAACGACTTCGAATTTCCTACCAATGTTCCTATGTCCACATACCGTTCGCTAATATAGCCGGATAGGGGAGACCGTACCACTGTATAGCTTAACTCCAGTTCGGCTTGTTCCAAGTCGGCTTTACTCATAGCCACATCAGCTTTCGACATATTCAGTGCAGCTACTGCATTGTCAAGGTCTAGCTTGCTGGCAGCATTTTGATTATATAAAGGTTCTATTCTTTTGAGATCACTTTCTGCTTTTAGAGCCTGCGCTTCATCTCTTTTTAGCTTTGCTTTTGCTTTTTCAACTTTAGCTTTGTAAGTTCTGTCGTTAATGTAAAATAAAGGTTCTCCCGCTTTCACTCCTTTTCCTTCATTAAAGGTCATCTTTTCGAGGAATCCCTCTACACGTGCATGAATTTCCACATTACGTGATGCTTTAATAAGGCCCACGTATTCTCCGTATATTTCGAAATTATCTGTTGTTACAGTTTCAACTTCAACAATTGGAGCCTCGACTTGAGTTTTTTTACATGCGCATAGTAGTAATGTACTAAGTAAGGTGATAGATAAAATACTTTTTATGTTATTCATAAATAATTAATTGTAGTCAAATCTTAAACAACCCATTAAGCTTTTTTGTTTAACATATATTGAGTTTATATTATTTCTTTTAGTGTACAGGGGACGGCAATTTAGAGTCTTCTATAATTGTGTATATATATCGTATAGAAATTGTCTTCGTTTCGAAATAAGTTTTGCTAATTGCAAATGTCCAGCATATCATCGCAAATGTACACATTCATTTAATATATTATGTATAATGGTTATATTAAAGATTATAAAAGGTTGATAAACAAAATATATGTTACAATCCGATTGCAATCGTTTGCATAACAAAAAGCAGCTTTTTATAAAATCTTTTGATACAAAACAAAATAGGTCTTCTCATATTTGTACTATAATCCTAAAATGTCATGAAAATACAAGTGTTTCTAATGTTAAATCTAGACCGAGATTTATTTAAAAATATACAAAATATAACATTTGTCTCTTCTGTCCTCTATTCAAAATTCAGGGTTGATAAGAATTTTTATTGAATACGAATAGTATGTTATGTACGATAGAATATATAAACCGATTATATAGAAATAAGTAATAAACTAATCAATATTAATGTTAATCTTAATATTATTTCGCATGAAAAGAAAGATTAAGAACAGATGTTTAAATGTATTCCTACTATTTATGCTAGGAATATTGGTGTCAACATCAAATATTTTTGCGCAAGGCGAAAATATCACAGTTAAAGGTAATGTGAAGGACAATAACGGTGAACCTATCATTAGTGGTAGTGTTGTTGTTAAGGGTACAACTAATGGTACTATAACAGATTTGGATGGTAATTATGAAATCAATAATGTTCCGTCCAATGGTACTTTGGTTTTTTCTTATATCGGCTTCAAAAACATAGAAGTCTCTGTATCAGGAAAAACAAATATTAATGTGTTAATGGAAGAAGACGCTGTTATGTTGTCAGATGTAATAGCTATTGGGTATGCTACCGGTAGTAAGCATACTGTATCTGGTGCTGTACAAAAAATCAGTAAAGAGGATATGAATGCCGGAGTGGTTAATAATCCATTAGATGCACTTAAAGGTAAAGTTGCCGGAGTTAATATTTCTAAGGTTGGAGGAGATCCAACAGCAGGGGCTTCTATTCGTGTGCGTGGAACGACTTCTTTGTCAGGAGGTAATGATCCACTTGTTATTATCGATGGAGTATTTGGAGATTTAGGGTTACTTAATGCAATTGCTCCTTCTGATATTGAGAGTTTTACGATATTGAAGGATGCTTCAGAAACTGCTCAGTATGGATCTCGTGGGGCTAGTGGTGTTATTGTGGTAACAACTACAAAGGGAAAATATGGAGTTAGAAGCTTGAGTTATGATGGAACTTTTGGTATTGAATCGGTGTATAAGAATATCAAAATGCTTAACGGAAACCAATATCGTCAGGCAGTTCAGGATTTGGGATTGACAAATGCTATTGATGGAGGAGCCAATACTAATTTCTTAGAAGAAATGCAACAACTTGGTTATACCCAGAATCATAGAATTGCCTTTGGTGGAGGAACAGAGGATTCAAACTATCGGGCATCTCTAGGTATTGTAGATCAGAAAGGTATAATCAAAAATAACTGGATGAAAAACTATACTGCTAAAATTGATATTAGCCAGTTCTTTTTCGATAAAAAAATTCAATTGGAAATGGGGATATTCGGTTCTAAGAAAGAACAACGATATGTAAATAACTATCAAAAGACTTTTTATTCAGCGGCTTCATTTAATCCTACATTTCCAGCTACACAAAATGAAGATGGAACATGGCCGGAAGATGTTAATGCTAACGAGGTTGATAATCCTCTAGGGCGTTTGACTATCAATGATAGAGAAAATAATGCTTATCTGAATGCTCATGCTAAATTGACTTGGACGATAATAGATGGACTTAAGTTTAGTGCATTTGGATCATATACATATAATTCGAAAGAAAATTCGAAGTATTTACCAACAAACATAAAAGAAGGTATAAGAGAGAAGGGGTTAGCCTATAGAGGATTGGCTAATTCAGACATATTAATGGGTAATCTAGGATTAAATTATAAGAAGACCCTAAATGATGTACATGCTATTGACATTCTAGGGTTAGTTGAAGGTCAAAATTATAAATATCATGGTTTTACCTCTCAGTCGAGAGGCTTTGGTACTAATTATTTTGATACAGATAATTTGAAAGGTGGTGCTTTGGTAAAATATGGAGATGTCAGCTCATACAGAAATGGATATGATATATTTTCAATACTTGGACGCTTTAACTATGTATATAGTGGAAAATATATCGCAACAGTCAATTTAAGAAGCGATGGATCCTCTAAATTAGGAGATAACAACAAATGGGGCTTCTTCCCTTCAGGATCACTAGCATGGAATATGAGTGAAGAAGAATTTATCAAAAATATATCTGTTATCGATAATTTTAAACTGAGAGCTGGTTATGGTGTTACGGGTAATCAGGATGCAATTTCTGCATATAATTCATTACAGTTAATGGGGCCTACAGGACTTGTTACCGTAAATGGCGACCCTGCTGTATCATATGGCTACTTAAGAAATCCTAACCCTGATTTGAAATGGGAAACTAAAAAAACTTTTGATGCTGGATTTGATTTGTCTATCTTGAAAAATAAGTTAGATATAACCTTTGACTATTATTATTCTAAAACTTCAGACTTGTTATTCAATTATACAGTACCGGTACCTCCATTTATTCATCCTACTTTACTTGCTAATATGGGGTCAATGGAGAATCAAGGGCTCGAACTGGCAGTAAACTTTACTCCGATAAAGAAAAAAGATATGGGGCTGACTATTTCTGCTAATGGCGCATACCAGAAAAATAAGTTATTGTCTCTAGATGGTGTGTACAAAGGTCAGGAGATTAATGCTGCTACTTACATGTCTCTTGGAGGTATCTCTGGTGCAGGATCGATCGGGGGTGATAACAACGTGGTTTACAATTTGGTCGGTCAACCATTAGGCGTATTTTATCTTCCTAAGGCGACTGGTATTATCAACGATGGCTTTGATAGCTATTCTTATAATATTTTGGACTTGGATAATGATGGCTCAGTGATTACTTCTGCGGGTAAAGATCGTTATATAGCAGGACAGTCAATTCCTAAGTTTTTCCTTGGGGCAAACATAAACTTTAGGTATAAGGACTTTGATATTCAAACTCAATTGAATGGCGCATTTGGACATAAAATATTCAACGGTACATACTTATCTTATATGAATATGAATAATTTTCCAACATACAATGTGCTGCCTGATGCTCCTAAGATGAACATAAGAGACAACAGAGTAAGTGATTATTGGCTGGAGAAAGGTGATTATCTAAATATAGCATATTTAACTTTAGGCTATAATATCAATACATCTAAGTTTAGCAAATATATAAAGACGATGCGTATTACTGCGTCTGTAAACAATTTACATACATTCACAGCTTATAAAGGTCTTTCTCCGATGATTAATAGCTCGACACTAGATGCTAATAAAACAGATAACGATCTAGGTATAGATGATAAACGTTTCTATCCATTGAGCCGTACATACTCTATTGGTCTTAATATTAATTTTTAAAGAATAAGCAATTATGAAAAAGAAATTTCTATATAGTTTTATTGCAGGAGCAGTTATTCTAGGACTTAATGCTTGCTCTTTGGACGAAAAACCGATTGATCAATTGCCGGAAGATGAGGCTTACAAAAGTCAGCAGTTGATCTACTTGAATGCTGTAGCTGGATTGTATACAGAGATTGGAGCTGATGGAGGAGGTAGTGGCTTGGCAGGAACTGATCGTGGTTTGAATGACCTCAATCTTTTTACTGCAGATGAAGCTGTTTTGCCAACCAGAGGAGCTGACTGGTACGATGGAGGGCTATGGGTAAATCTGTATCAGCATCAATGGACATCTACTAACGACCTTGTAAAAGGTTCTTGGGACTACCTCTACCGTGTTGTTGGTAAGTGTAATCAGTCGATAGATAAGATGCAGTTCTATTTAGATCAGGATAGTGAAAATGTATACCTTAAAGAATATATTGCAGAGGTAAGAGCGCTTCGTGCTATGTATTACTATTATTTATTAGATAATTTTGCCCGCGTACCTATTGTAACATCTTCTTCTACAGAGATCAGTGAGGTAAAACAAGCTGAAAGGAGTGAAGTTTTCAACTTTGTAAAGACAGAATTACAGGAAGCGTTACCCCTGTTAAAATCGGCAAAGAGTGCAGTCCCGGGAGAATATTATGGGCGTATGACAAAATCTGTAGCATACTTTCTTCTAGCCAAGCTGGCATTAAATGCTCAGGTCTATTCTGACGATAACTGGGAAGATAATAACGGAGTTCCTAACGGCTCAACTTCATTCTCTGTTGATGGAAGTGACATAGGAGCTTGGAAAGCTACTATCAAATACTGTGATTTGATAAAAGAAGAAGGTTACACATTAAATCCAAGTTATTCGGCCAATTTTGCTGTTAAAAATGAAGGTTCGGTAGAAAATATTTTTGTCATACCAATGGATCCTACATTATATAAAGCGAGAAATATGTATTGTGTGCGTACTCGTCACTATGCTCACGCTAAAGCTTGGGGACAAGATGGATGGAATGGAGCATCAGCAACGACAGATTTATTAAAGGTCTTTAGAGAAGGTGGAGAAGATCCTCGTCTGAATATCTGCTTCTTTACAGGAAAGGTACAAGGTCCCGATGGTAGTGATATAATGGATGGAGATGTTGTGTTAGAGTACAAACCTGATGCTATAAAAATAAATACGAGTAATGAGGCTACAGAAAAAACTGCAGGAGCTCGTTGGAAAAAATATGAATTTGACCCTAATGCTCAGGCCGGAGGACAATTGGTTAGCAACGATTATGTGTTATATCGCTACGCCGATGTCTTATTGATGAAAGCTGAAGCTATGGTTAGAGACGGACAAAATGCAGATGCCTTATTAAAAGAAGTTCGAGATCGAGTTAGTGCATCCGAGAGACCAGCAACATTGGAAAATATACTAAAGGAAAGAATGCTAGAATTATCTTGGGAAGGATTCCGTCGTCAAGATTTGATTCGATTTGGACAATTTAATAAAGCTGCTATGGACAGAAGTCCTTCTGAGCCATATCGGAAAGTGTTCCCTATTCCATTCGCAGTTTTGGATAACAATAAGAATCTAACTCAAAACCCTAAATATTAATACTAAATTAAATAGCAATAAGATGAAAAATAAAATTATATATTGGGGAATAACACTCTGCCTTATACTGGGCTTCACCGCTTGTGGTGAAAATGATAATTGGGTGGTAGTCGATGACGTGCAGCCTGGTGTTTATGTATCAGGGTCGGCTGTGGTATATAAATCGATTGCACCGGCAGCATCATTCAAGGCCGGATATCCAGATCCCGACACCGATGAGAGAGAAGGTGTGTCTACTATTTTTACATGGTTAAAAGCAAGTGGAGATTTATTTATAACAAAAGCTGATGCAACAGGAAATATAATCAATTATGGAAAAGGTGCAGAGGTTTCTTCTGTAACTAGTGAGCTTGTAGCAGAAGGTCCTGCTTACAAAGTGACTGAGGATGGTTTATATTTTCTTATTTATAACAGTAATTTAAGTCAACTCACGATAGTTCCGGCTAAGTTTGGAGTTATTGGAGCGGCCACTCCTCAGGGATGGAATGCCGAATCCCCTTTTACTAGTGTTAACTATAACGAGTCGACTGCTACAGTTGAATTTAAAGGCACTTTCCCTTTTACAAAGGATCAAATGAAGTTTAGGTTTAATGGAGATTGGGGTATTACTATTCCATACGATGCATCATCTACTATTAAATTTCATACTAATATGGGATCTATCGGAGACTCTGATGGTGGAGTTGCACTTGCTTCGTCTTCTACTGAACTCAAAGGAGGAGGTAAAAACCTTAGTGTACCTCTTGGTGCGGCATACGATGTGACGCTAAAACTTGACCTTCGTACTAATAAATTTTCAGTTTCAGCAGTACAAGGAGAAATTATAAAGCCTACCTATCCCGAAGAACTCTATATGACAGGAAATGAGTTTGGCAATTGGTTCTCTGATCCTGCGGGTGTTGTTAAAATGGTTCCAGTCAATGGAGCTAGTGGTTCATTCTGGTGTGTAAGATATTTTACTGCAAACCAAGGTTTCAAGTGGGCTCCCCAACCATCTTGGGATGGTGGCGACTTTTCAGAGCTTGCATCTAAAGAAGGATATTCAATAAAAGATGGTAATGCTGTAGTTGATGCTGACGGTCTTTACATGGTGTACATTGATATGGTTGCAGATAAGATTGTTATAGAGCCTGCTAAGGTATACGGAATAGGTAATGCCTTTGGGGGATGGGATGCGGCTACATATCCGTTTACAATATCTGGGAATAAAATGACAATAACTACTACCGCTGCAGGAGATCTAAGAATCTATGCTGGTTCATCTGCTGCTACAACTGATTGGTGGACTCGTGAGTTTAATATATTTAATGGAAAAATAGAATATAGAGGAGCCGGAGGCGATCAAGCAGCAGTACCTGTTGCTGCAGGCAAAAAAGTTACTCTTGATTTCAATGCCGGTACAGGAACAATTGAATAAATTAGATTAATCGAAATACTTATTAGAAGAGATGGCTGATCAGGTCATCTCTTCTTTTTGCTATAATATCTGCAAACGTTTGCAGATTATTTTGTTTGGTTTACAAGAAAAGGATTCTAACACTCAGCTCTAAATGTAGTTTCTTTGTATATAGGAAAATATTTTTTTAAGAATCATGAAAAAAATCATCAGTATTTCTATTTTTATTGGCTTTTATTTAATCTTTGGAACAGTGAAAGCGCAAGAACTCAAATCACCAAATGGAAATCTTACATTAAAGTTTTATTTGCAGGGTAATGGTGTGCCAACTTATACTTTAACGTATAAGGGAAAAGATGTAATTAAGCCTAGTAAGCTGGGTTTGGAGTTAAAAGACAACAGTGACTCTCATACCGATTTCAATGACTTTTCTATAAAAGGAAATACAGACTCGCAAAAGGAAGATAAGGTTTCTTTACTTAATGGATTTCAGGTTATAGACACCAAGACATCATCTTCTGATGAAACATGGCAGCCTGTATGGGGTGAAGTAAAAGAAATACGCAATCATTATAATGAATTAGCTGTAACGCTAAATCAGCAATCAACAGACAGGCACATCCTTATTCGTTTTCGCCTCTTTGATGATGGCTTAGGTTTTCGCTATGAATTTCCCGAGCAAAAGAATCTTATATACTTTGTTATAAAAGAAGAGCGAACTCAGTTTGCTATGGCAGGCGATCATAAAGCATTCTGGATCCCGGGCGATTATGATACACAAGAATATGATTATACAACATCGAAGTTGTCAGAGATAAGAGGGCTGATGAGTAAGGCTATTACTCCTAACTCTTCTCAGACACCGTTTTCTCCAACAGGAGTACAAACAGCATTGATGATGAAAACAAATGACGGGTTGTATATCAATCTGCATGAGGCTGCTTTGATAAACTACGCATGTATGCATCTCAACTTGGATGATAAGAATATGGTATTCGAATCTTGGTTGACTCCTGACGCACAAGGCAACAAGGGATATATGCAAGCTCCATGTAACACGCCATGGCGTACTGTGATAGTGAGTGATGATGCACGTGATGTATTGGCTTCTCATATTACACTCAACTTGAATGAGCCGTGTAAGATTGAAGATACATCGTGGATCAAGCCTGTAAAATATGTAGGTGTATGGTGGGAGATGATTACCGGTAAAAGCACATGGGCTTATACTGATGATGTCTATAGCGTACAGCTAGGTGTTACAGACTATTCTAAAACAAAGCCAAATGGTAAGCATGGTGCAAATACCGCTCATGTGAAAGAATATATAGATTTTGCAGCAGAACATGGGTTTGATGCTGTATTGGTTGAAGGCTGGAATGTAGGCTGGGAAGATTGGTTTGGTAAGTCAAAAGATTATGTGTTTGACTTTGTTACTCCATATCCAGACTTTGATGTGAAAGGATTGCATGATTATGCGAAGAGCAAAGGTGTTAAAATGATGATGCATCACGAAACATCGGCTTCGGTTCGTAATTATGAGCGCCATATTGATCAGGCATATAAATTTATGGTGGATAATGGTTATAACTCTGTAAAAAGCGGATATGTAGGAGATATCATTCCTCGTGGAGAATATCATTACGGACAATGGATGGTAAATCATTATCAATATGCTTTGGAAAAAGCAGCCGATTATAAAATAATGTTGAATGCTCATGAAGCAGTTCGTCCTACAGGCGTATGTCGTACGTACCCTAATCTGATCGGTAATGAGTCAGCTCGTGGAACAGAATATCAGGCATTTGGAGGTAGCAAACCGAATCATGTTACCATACTACCTTTTACCCGTTTGATTGGTGGACCGATGGATTATACTCCCGGTATTTTCCAGATGGATGTAAGCAAGATTAATCCTGATAATCATTCACATGTGAACAGTACGTTAGCGAATCAATTGGCACTGTATGTGACGATGTATAGTCCGTTGCAAATGGCCGCCGACTTGATAGAAAATTATAAACAGCATCTTGATGCTTTCCAGTTTATAAAAGATGTAGCTATCGATTGGGACGAAAGTAAGATACTTGAAGCAGAACCGGGAGAATATATCACAATAGCACGTAAGGCAAAGGGTTCAAATAATTGGTTTGTAGGAAGTGTATGTGATGAAAATGGACG
Organism: Dysgonomonas sp. Shenzhen-Wh21; assembly: GCF_043392705.1. Classification (NCBI taxonomy): domain Bacteria; kingdom Pseudomonadati; phylum Bacteroidota; class Bacteroidia; order Bacteroidales; family Dysgonomonadaceae; genus Dysgonomonas; species Dysgonomonas sp. Shenzhen-Wh21. Next base: position 11,812 of record NZ_JAIXHZ010000085.1, on the reverse strand, counting down.
TACATCAACTATTACATTTGATTATCTCGATCCGGCAAAAACATATATTGCTACAATATATAGCGATGCAAAAGATGCTCATTATAAGACCAATCCGCAGGCATATACAATTCGAAAAGTAGTGATTTCTAATAAGTCTAAACTATCTCAATCCTGTGCTCCTGCCGGAGGATATGCAATAAGCATTGTAGAAGCAGGTAAGAACGATATAAAAGGTTTAAAGAAGCTCTAAAAGGCAAGATACAGTTAGTTATAGGGTTTGGTTATCTAGGTTTGAGTCGCTCCATTTGGGGCGGCTCTTTTATTTCAATCTATGAATCATAAGAGTTATTTGCTGGTCATTATCTTTAACACCAATTTGTCTGTTTCCTGCATACCTACAGCACCTATACTTGTCAGGTTCTCTATGGTTTTGTCCACGTCGTCATCAACAATACCCTCTAGCGAAGAAACTACTTTTTGCTCCATTGCCATAATTGCCGAAAGCACGGCTGTAGACACTCCGCTGGATATCTTCAAGGCACAACTAGGCTTTGCCCCGTCGCAAATCATCCCAGTGATATTGCCAACCATGTTTTTTACGGCAAATGTTATTTGGTTGTAATCTCCTCCCATCAAGTAAGTTATCCCGCAACTAGCACCTGTTGCAGCTGCAACACAACCACATAGAGCCGATAATCGTCCTAGCTTCTGCTTTATATATACTACTGTAAGGTGGCTGAGAATTAATGCCCTTATCAGACTCTCTTCCGAGCAATATGTATCTTCTGCATACGTCAGAACCGGCAGGGTTGCCGTAATTCCTTGATTACCACTGCCCGAATTGCTCATTACCGGTATCATAGCACCATCCATACGTGCGTCACATGCCGCGGCGGTATACGACATCATGTGAGTAAGCATTGAATCTCCGAATATTTGTTTTCCCAATGCTCCTGTCATCGTTTTAGCTACATTGTGACCATAGCTTCCTTGGGCTGACAGCTTCGAAGCGGTACGGTTTAGTTCCGCCGCTTGAAGTATAAAACGAATATCTTCTATCGGAGTAGTTGTCGCAAACTCATATACTTTTGAAAAGGATAACTTTATCTCATCTTTATTCTCTTCGCAAAGGCTGTTGTCACATTCATTTACTGTTATTTCTCCGTTTCTAGAGATGTGAGAAAAATGTGTGTGTGTTCCTTTTATTATAGCTACAGCTTCATTTTCGTTCTTAAGGCAGTGCACCTCAATATATAGATTATCATCTATATCCTCTTTAAGCCCTATTTCTATGCGTTTTTCCGCAATATATTCTTTCCCTGTATCTACATCTTCCGGCTTCAAGTCTTTCAACACCTGTAGTCCATATTCACTTTTACCTATCAAAGCTCCTAGTGCGATCGCTATAGGCAGTCCTACCATCTTTGTTCCCGGAATACCAACGCCCATTGCATTTTTCAATATATTGGCGCTCAGGTATACTTTTATCTTCTCCGGCACGGTTTCCAATACCTCAGTGGCTTTGGCTACACATAGGGAGACCGCAATAGGCTCTGTACATCCAATAGCCGGAACAACTTCTTTTTTGATTAAACTGATGATTAGACTACGTTCACATTCGTTTAGCATGCTCATTTAGCTGATTTAGGTTTTATTGAGACAAAGATACAGGTTCTTCTTTCTATTTATTGTTAAAGGCTTCATAAAAAAGGAAAAGCAAAGAAATAATTGACAATAAGTCAAACAATAGATGATGTTTTAGTTTATAAAAAAAGTAACAATAGTTATTTTTGTAATTGTCATATAAACAGATGTTTAAGTTTAAAAGGTGACAAAGGTGACAGTTCTTGAGTTATTTTATTGTGTTACTTTTCGTTTTGTATAGAAAATACTATAGCAATCTATGAAAGCCTTTCTTCATATATAAGATAAATTTAGAATATAACTTTATTTATATGGAGACCCATAATAGGATCGCATCAATAGCCTTTTTACGTGTCATATAATTCAATACTTATTTATTTTGACAGTGATAGTTAAAAGAGTATTTTTGTACCGCAAAACAGATTCATTTCATTATGGTTCAGAAGAAAAAAATATATGTAATAATCAACCCTAAATCGGGTACTTCGGCTAAGCAAAATATTCCGCATAAGATTGCTGAAGCATTTGACGCCCATAAGTTTGATGTGCATATTTTTGTTACCGGTTATCCCGGTCATGGATCAGAAATAGCTACTCAGGCAATAAAAGATAAGGCCGACTATGTGGTTGCCGTGGGGGGAGATGGTACCGTAAATGAAGTAGGAGGGGCTCTCGTAGGTTCTGATGTAGCTCTTGGTATTATACCAATGGGCTCGGGAAATGGTTTAGGACGCGACCTGAACATTCCAATCGATCCGAAGAAAGCAATGGAGATCATATTAGAAGAAAATATAATATCCATTGATTACGGAACAGTGAATGACCGTATATTCCTTTGTACCTGCGGAGTAGGGTTCGATGCTGAAGTTGCAGCTAAGGTTTCGGGTAGGAAAAATAGAGGTTCTTTGATGTATCTCAGAAATATGCTTGAAATATTTTTTCAACAAAAGCCACAAGAGTATATAGTTACATGCCCCGAAGGTACAATAAAGGATAAAGCCTTCGTTGTTACTTGTGCTAATGCATCGCAGTACGGATACAATGCCCATATTGCACCTCATGCCGATATACAGGACGGGTTGATGAATGTGGCGATATTGAAACCTCTTTCAATATTGGATGTACCTCAAACTTCACTACAATTGTTTACAAAAAAAATAGATGAAAATAGTAAGATGGTTGAGCTTTTGACCAATGAAGTTACTATTATCAGAGAGCAAGCCGGGGTGATGCACATTGACGGTGATCCGGTAGAGATGGGGAAAGAAATACATGTGAAAATAATTCCATTCGGATTGAAAGTCCTTGTTCCTAAAAAAACACAAAAGAAACACCCTCTTGATCCTCAAGAACTACTGTTGAGAGTTTTAGGTTCTATCTAATTTTAAAAGGTTAGCTCGAATGATATTCTGATTCCGTCTTTATCTACATTCGGATGGTAGAGATAATTTACCCTTCTAACATAATCTACTCGGAAGAATTTAAAAACATTCTCGATACCTATGTTATATTCCATATAAGGGGTATTTGTGGTTGCAAACGTCTCCTGTGGAAATAACAATAAATTGTGATTAAACCGAGGGTTGTTGCGCTTACTCAAATCTCCATAGAATCCCCTGAACCCAAATACTTCTCTCCATTTCAACCATTTAAGCACAGGGATTCTATTGAATAACCAGCCTCCCAGATGGTAATATATTTCCCATGATACTTGAGCATCGTGCACAAACTCCAACGGTTCTATCAAATAATAGTTACCACGTTGGACTGTATATGAATTGTTAGCGCTTGGCGTAATCAAGAATGGAAAAGGAGCTTCGCCCCACAGCTTTTCAGCCTGTGCTGATAAGGTCAGCTTTCCGTAGGGAGCTACCCACATTTGTTTGAAGAATGATAATGAAGTTCTGTTGTAATTGTATTGCCCACCAAAGAGATTATTTACTGCCATCACATGCGATAAGGTATAGATGGTTCGTGGTGCAGTCAACGAACTTCTCTTTCTGCGCATCTGGTAGAATTTCTCATTCGGTGCATAGCGCAAGGTAAGCATTGTTTCGGTAGTACGTATTCTATTTACATTGTACTTGTTACCGTTTTCGTCCATCTTCTCAAAGAGAAGTTTTCCGGCTGCTTCTTCATCAAAAGTATGCCCGGTGAGCGTGAATGAGAATCCACCGTAAAATTCTTTATCGTACGATATTTCAGCCTGGCGGTTGTATGTCATCTTCACATTATTCGATCTGCGAAACGACATAAATATGTTATCTTTCTCGGCTTGTGTCTGTCGTTGCCCAAGCGTGTTTACATCATATTTATAAGCTACCGTCAGGTTGTTTCTTGGGTATTCGTCTTTGGTATATTTTACATCGTTAAAAGCCCATGTTGCTTCGCCATAGTATTTAAACTTTTCGTCTTTAGTACCATAAGCTGCATATCCGTATAAGAAGAGATGTTTATGAAGGTTCTTCGTTGTATTGAGGGTCAATCTAAAACGATTCCCTTCAACAGGGTTGAAACTATACATTGTAGGGAGTCTTCCAATTTCCAGCTTTGTATCCTCCTTGTTTTTGGTGGTAGGAAAATAGCCTGTTGATAATACACTTCCAGCATTCAGCAAAACTTTGAATAGAGCTACTTTGTTTACATCTTCCATCATCTGATCCATCCGGTAATCTTTCTTGAAATCCGGAGGACGGCTGTTAGTCCAATATTTTTTATCTCTTTTCAGATAGTCTTTTTCAAATGCTTCGGGAGCAGCCAAAGCAAAAACGGGATCCATCGGATTGTCTATTGTAAATCTCTCGTATGACTTTACTTTATCTACATAGAATTTTACCATGTTTATCATCGACAGGTCTATGGCCATGCGCTCTTTGTCCGGAATCCATTTGTTGTCTGCTGTTTTTTTGAAATCGAGTTGTATGATCAGTTCATCCACAAAATTGATATTCATCTTTTGGGGAGTTCTCAATATTGCTCTTTTTACAGCATACATACTATCCAGAGAAATAAATAAGTTCCCTGTAAAGCCAATATCTCGTGAATTGAACGGGGCAAAGTCGAGCTTCACATATCGGTTATGATCTATATTAACTGTGTCGGATATATACCAGCGATAGAAATTTACAGAGCTGTGATCACTTAGCGGGCTGACAAATTGTTGAAATAGTAAAGTGATTGAGTTGTCTGTAATATTAATATCCTTAAAAACTTCTTTGATAATGGCATCGAGAGCTTCGGTCTCGAAAGTCTGATCAAGACCTTCTATATGATAGCCTTTTACAATACGTTTGTTGCCTTTCGGATCTTTACGATAGAACACATCTGTTAGCTTTTCTCTTACCGATACCGGCAAGATAGGCTTTTTATCTATCAAAGATGTATCTATATAATTAGGGAGGAATTTGTAACGCTTAAATTGCGATTGTTCAGGCTTGAATTCATTCAGAGCTATAAATGTACGCTCGTACTCTTCATACTGATAGTACTTTAATGCCGAAATACTATTGATATCTTTGTGGGCTATTACTTTCTTGATCAGTTCTACAGCCGGATTATTCTTTTTCGAATATTTTTCTTTTTGTGGACGTACTATTACTTCTTTCAGTTGTTTGTCTTCTGGTTCTAGTAATATCTCTCTTGTGGTGGTTACGCCCGGATGTATCGTGAATGATTGGCTTTTGTACCCCAACAGTGAAGCCGAAACTGTCGTTCTATTTCCCCTATAGCTTAGTCTATATTCACCATCTTCGTCCGAAAATGTTACTGCAGATGTATTGTCGATCGTAACACTTACGAAAGGTAACTTTTCTTTTGTTACAGCATCTCTAACAGTTCCACGTACTACTGTGAGGGATTGGGCGTATGTCATGCCACAAAAACAACAGAATAAAAAGAGAAAAACTGTCTTCTTTAGTATAATATATTGTGGAGTTTTACTCATTCTTTTATTGGGGAATCACATTTGTTTTTTGTATTTAAAAAATCAAGAGTAAATATCGATATTTACTCTTGATTATCAATACTAATTAGACTATGTAATTTCTGTAACGTTGCATAAAACGTTACTTTTTTTAATTCATAAGCTTACGATAGCGGATACGTCTTGGTTCAACATTACCCAATCGTATTTTTTTATTTTCTTCGTATTCGCTATAGCTACCTTCGAAGAAGAAAACTTCCGAGTTTCCTTCAAATGCCAGTATATGAGTACAAATACGGTCGAGGAACCAACGGTCGTGGGAAATAACCACTGCACAGCCTGCAAAGTTTTCGAGCCCCTCTTCAAGAGCACGTAAGGTGTTTACGTCAATATCGTTGGTCGGCTCATCCAGTAACAATACATTCGCTTCCGATTTCAGTGTAAGTGCTAAATGCAAGCGGTTACGCTCACCACCCGACAATACACCTGTCAACTTTTCCTGATCGCCTCCCGAAAAATTGAAACGAGAAAGATAAGCACGTGCATTGATTTCTTTGCCTCCTACACGAACAAATTCACTCCCTCCGGATATTACCTGATATACCGTTTTGTTAGGATCTATATCAGCATGTGATTGATCTACATATCCTATTTTTACGGTTTCGCCCACTTCGAATGTGCCTTTATCCGCTTGCTCGAGTCCTTGTATCAGTCTGAAGAGCGTGGTTTTTCCTGCACCATTCGGTCCTATAATACCCACAATACCTGATGGTGGAAGCATAAACTCGAGATTGTCGAACAATAGTTTATCTCCAAATGCTTTGCCTACACCGTGTGCTTCAATCACTTTGTTTCCTAAACGAGGCCCATTCGGAATAAATATTTCCAGTTTTTCTTCACGTTCTTTTTGGTCGGCGTTCAAGAGTTTTTCGTAATCGTTCAAGCGGGCTTTCCCTTTTGCCTGACGTGCTTTAGGGGCCATTCTTACCCATTCTAACTCACGTTCGAGGGTCTTGCGGCGTTTGCTTGCTTGTTTTTCCTCTTGTTCCATACGTTTGGTCTTTTGTTCGAGCCATGAGGTGTAGTTTCCTTTCCAAGGAATACCTTCACCGCGGTCGAGCTCAAGAATCCATCCGGCTACATGGTCTAGGAAGTAGCGGTCGTGGGTAATACAAATTACAGTACCTTTGTATTGTTGGAGATGTTGCTCCAGCCAGTCAATTGATTCTGCATCAAGGTGGTTGGTTGGCTCATCCAGCAATAATACGTCAGGTTCTTGTAATAGCAAACGACACAGAGCTACACGGCGGGCTTCTCCTCCCGACAGGTTGGCTGCCAATTGGTCTTCGGGCGGACAACGAAGAGCATCCATCGCACGCTCTAGTTTGTTATCTATATTCCAAGCGTCACTTGCATCTATCTTGTCTTGCAATTCTGCCTGACGTGCAAAGAGGGCATCCATTTTGTCCGGGTCTTCATAATATTCAGGCAGACCGAATTTCTCGTTTATGCCTTCATATTCCTTTAGTACATCCATTATCGGTTGTACACCTTCTTGCACAAGTTCTTTAACGGTTTTTGCGGGGTCAAGTTTTGGATCTTGTTCCAAGTACCCAACCGAGTATCCTTTATCTGATACAATTTCTCCCTGATACTCTTTGTCTATACCGGCTATGATCTTTAGTAATGTTGACTTACCCGAACCGTTGAGCCCGATGATGCCAATTTTAGCACCATAGAAAAAAGAGAGGTAGATATTCTTTAATACTTGTTTTTGTGGCGGGTACGTTTTACCTACGCCAATCATTGAAAAGATGATTTTTTTATCGTCTACTGACATGTCTGTTATATAAAATTATTTGTACCTAATTCTACTAATTTATTTATTGTTTTTATATTTCGAGAAGTGCAATATTCATCTGCTTTCTGCAAAGCATTGGCTAGTTTCGAATTTCTGATCGTTTTATCAAATAAAACATATACATCCCGATTGATTATCTCTAGCCTATCATTTTCTTGTTTTCGTGCTGATATACGTTCTCTGCTAGCGTGAGATAAAGCTTCTTTATACAGAAACAAATAGAACACTTCACCTTCTGCATTTTGCTCTATATATCGAATATTATTCTCCGAAAAAGGGATACAATTCAACAGTTGCTTTAATTCAGTTAGAGTTCTTAATATAACCGCAATATTTAGTCCGAATGTTTTAAAAATAGAAGCTTCTATTTTCTTTACTAATGCTTCCTCTGTATCATCTGATGTGAAAAGAATATTGCCGCTTTGGATATATGTTATAGCATCCGATATTCCCATGTTGGCAAACATGAGTTTCAGGTCGGACATCTTTATGACATTTTTCCCTCCAACATTAATTCCCTTGAGGAACGCAATATATACCACCTTGGAATATTATTTATCGTTGATACAAGAATCGTTTTATACTCCGTTTTGGCGTTTTTTCGAATTCTTGCTCCTGTATTCTGAAGTTTGCAACTTGACTATAGCTTGGCAGTCGCTTGTTAATAGATTTCCGTTCAGTAAGGAAGATCTCGGAAAATTCACTTTCTTTTATATCATGCTTCTTCATATAGTCTTTATCGGGGTATATGAGAGCGATTAGTTTTCCATTTTCTTCTATGATGAGCGATTCGGCAACGTATGGAGAATTGTTATAAAAGCCTTCTATTTCTTCCGGATATATGTTTTGTCCCGACGCTCCTAGTATCATAGTCTTGCTCCGGCCTTTGATAAATATAAAACCATCCCTGTCCATCACGCCTAAATCGCCTGTACGTAACCATCCGGCTTCGTCTATGACATGCTTTGTCGCTTCTTCATTCTTGTAGTAGCCAAGCATTACATTCTGCCCTTTTACCATGATTTCGCCTGTCTCGGTTTCCATATTCGACGATTCGATACGTACACTCATTCTGTCTACAGGACGTCCGCAAGATCCGGGTTTGTACGTTTCCCAATACTCGTAAGAAATCAGCGGCCCACATTCTGTCATTCCATATCCAACGGTGTATGGAAATTTTATGTCTGTAAGGAACTGTCCTACTTCTTTGTTGAGTGCAGCACCGCCAATCACAACTTCTACCAGCTTGCTTCCAAACATCGGTATTAGCTTGTCTGCTATTTTTTGATATACTTTTTTTCTGAAGAAAGGAATTTTTATCAGCGTTTTCACCGGCTGCTTCTTTAACTCAGGAAACACACGCATCTGTATGATTTTCTCAATAATCAGCGGCACAGCCAGTACCAAAGTCGGATTTACCTTCGCAAAGGCATCCATTATAATTTGAGGAGAAGGAACACGTGTCAGATAATGAATATGACAGCCTTTGGCGATGGATAATAAAACTTCAAAGGCTAATCCGTACATGTGGGCCATCGGTAGCATGCATACAATACCGTCACCGGCTTTTACGAATTCGATATTATCTATAGCGAACCGTGTATTAGACCATAGGCTGCGATAAGGAACCATAACGCCTTTCGGGTTGCTTGTTGTACCTGATGTATAATTTAGTACGGCTAATTCGTCGGGCGACTCGTCGTGTACAACTACATCTTCTTTCGTAAAGCCATTGGGATATTTTTTCAGTAAAGCCTGATCTAAATTGGCACACGATGCCAACAATTTGGCTGACCGTGATTTCTGTACAGAGAAGTCATCTATCAAAAGAATGGTTTCCACAGTTGGGATTTGTATCGGGTCTATCTTCGACCATACAAACTCATCTGCAAAGAATACTTTTGATTCCGAGTGATTTACTAGCGAATGTATACTTTCTCCGCTGAAGTCGTGCAGTATTGTTGTTATCACAGCACCATAGGTGAGGGATGCAAAAAAGGCAACTGCCCAGTTTGCTGAATTACGTCCGCAAATAGCTATTTTATCACCTTTTTGGACATCCATATCTTCGAATAGAATATGCAATTGAGCCATCTTTGTGGCGAAGTCCTTATATAAGTATGTTTCACCATTATAATCTGTGAGAGCCGGTCGCTCCCAGTTGTTACATATTCCGTCTTTTATGAGGGTTAGAAATTTTCCGCTTTCCATATTTTAAATTGTACTAGGTAATGTATACAAATATACACAAAAAACTAACTTTTTTGTGAATTAGGTAGAATCATAACTTAATTTTGTTTTTTCGGGTATTATACAGTTGTTAAATCTTCCATATTCGTATCAACATGTTTTAATATGAAAGATTTGATTTTTTCTACATACTGTGGCTGTATCTTATTCTTATTGTAAGCCAAATAGAGTGTATTCGTTGCCGTTATTGTTCCTTTCCATAATGTCTTTACCCATTTGTTTTCTAAAGCCTTTCCTGCTATTATGTCAGATGATACAGCAAGACCACTATTGTTTTTTATGGCTTTTAGAATAGATACGTTATCCGGAATTACAGCATGTAATTTCAGTATAGGGCGTTTCTTGAAGCTCTCGCGCCAGAAGCGCCTGATAAGAGGTAGGTTATTATCGTAGGCATACCACTTTTGGGTTTTAAGCCATTTCTCAGCTTCGCTCAAATTGTTTTTTGCTATTAGGTCATCAAATACAGTTGTGTCCATATTCGAATTGCATACAATCATAAATGACTCGGTGAATAGAGGCTCATAGGTGAGCGTATCATCTGATTTGCTCTGCCTGGTGATGATTGCAATATCCAGATCATTGTTGATAAGCTTGCCTGTGAGTTCGTCCGCCAGTCCGTATTCAACGGTTAGGTGCAGATCATCTTGACTACCTATATGTTCGGCCAGATAATCCGAAAAGAGTTCTGCCGGAGTGCCAAAGCGTATGCTTGGAGCTTTGTTGAGTACAGTCCTTTTAAATTCGGTTTCAACTCGTTCGAGGTTGTCTATTGATTCTACTATCTGCGTGTAAAGCTGTTTTCCATACTCCGTTGGAACCATTTTGCGAGGCATTCGTATAAATAGAGGCTGACCGATATAGCTTTCTAGGGATGCCAATTGAATACTGACATTGGGTTGAGATACCATAAGTTCCTGTGAAGCCTTTGTGAGCGTACCATATTGATAAATGGCTTTAAATGTCCTGTACCATTCTAAGTTTACCATTACTATTTGATTGCAAATTATAAATTCATGAATTGAAATTGAACAATCTTCAGGGTTACAGAGTTCTATATTTATTAGAAACTATTAGCAACCAAAGACTAAAGAAATACAAATCTATAAATTTTTTTATGATAATGTATAAATATTGCTATTTTGTAAATAGAAAATGATAATTTAACTTTGCATCATATTTAATAGAACAAATCGATTAGTATTTAAAAATTATAAATAATATGAAAACATATTTATTAGCTATTGCGGTAGTATTGTTTGCCGTGTCTTGCAATACAACAACGAAGAACAAGGTAGAAGGAACAGATGCCCAGTCGGCAGCAACAGGAACAGGTGAACAATTGGTAGTAGATACAACAGCGTCTATCATTAAATGGAAAGGGTCTAAGGTTGGAGGAGACCATGTAGGAACAATCGCATTGAAGAGTGGACAGTTAGCTGTAAATGGAGAAGAGGTAGCTTCAGGTAGTTTTGTGATTGATATGAATAATATTGTAGATGAAGACCTTCCTACTCAGATATTAAAAGATAAACTCACAGGTCACCTTAAAAGTGGAGATTTTTTTGATGTCGCTGCTTATCCCGAAAGTACATTTACTATTACTAAAGTAGCGAAGGCTGCTCATCCCACTGATAGTGTAAACTATGAAGTGAGCGGTAACCTGAAATTGAAAGATGTAGAGAAAAATATTACATTTGGAGCTAAGATAACAAAAGAAGGAGATGTATATAAAGCTGTTACAGTTCCATTCTCTATAGATCGTACGCAATGGAATGTAAAATATGGTTCTAAAACTCTTTTTGCAGACTTGAAAGAGAATATCGTAAACGATAATATTGAACTACAGATAACTATAGTAGCAAAGGCAGCTCAGCAACAATAAATATATTTATAAATAGGTAGATGAGATTCAGCTCTGATCGTAGGTCAGGGCTGTTTTTGTATATAAGATTAGAATTATGACTCTGAAAGAATTACATAAAAAGGTTATGTCTTTTGATGATACTCCTTTGATGCCTGTTGTTTTTGTGGGACATGGAACCCCAATGAATGCAATAGAAGATAATGAGTTTGTGAATGAGTGGAATCGGCTGGGAAGTGAACTGCCAAAGCCTCGTGCTATTCTTTGTATCTCAGCGCACTGGGAAACA
>NZ_JAIXHZ010000084.1:0-9118 GCF_043392705.1 Dysgonomonas sp. Shenzhen-Wh21 | reverse complement strand
GTGTAATATTAAGTCTTTGAGGCTGCCTCTTAAGACTTCTTCATATCTTTTGGAGATTTCGCGACACGTTGCCACATATCGTTCTTCCCCCATATATTCTGCTAATTGTGTTAACGTTTTTAATATCCTATGCGGAGATTCGTATAATACAATAGTTCTTGTTTCCTCAGCCAATACCTTCAAGCGGGTCATTCTCCCTTTTTTCTGAGGTAAAAAGCCCTCGAAACAGAATCTGTCGCAAGGAATGCCCGATGCTACAAGAGCCGGAACAAAAGCCGTTGCTCCCGGCAAACACTCTATATCAATACCCGCAGCAACACATTCTCTGACAATCAGAAATCCCGGATCAGAAATTCCCGGAGTGCCGGCGTCTGATACCAGTGCCATATCTTCACCTGTATTTATACGTTCTACGATATGAGCCACAGCCTTGTGTTCATTAAACTTGTGATACGATTGCATTTTGTTTTGTATCTCGAAATGTTTCAGCAGAATACCTGTTGTTCGGGTATCCTCAGCCAGTATAAGAGACACTTCTTTTAATAGTCTGACTGCCCTGAAAGTCATATCTTCTAAATTACCTACTGGGGTAGGTATAACATATAATTTACCCATTTCCTTTCCTACTGTATACAATACATATCGACTCACAAAGATAGAAAAAAAATGAACCGCTAATTAAAAAACGTAAATAATGTCATTTTGTTGTATTATCAGCTCTTTTGTCCCCTTATTTCTTTTATGATTTTATTAATTTGTATAACTCATCCCATTTTTCATATAAGGCTTTCATCGATGGCAGTACGATGTTTGCACCTGCATCGGCTAATATTTTGTCAGGCATCGGACCTGTGTTTATAGCAATCGTAAAGATGCCTGCGGCAACCGCCGCTTCTACTCCTCTAGGTGCATTTTCTACAACAATCGCTTCGTTTGGCTTCAGATGTCCGGCTTTCTCCAGTCCCATCAGGTAAGGTTCAGGGTGTGGCTTGCCATGTTTCACATCAAAGGCTGTTACCATTCGTTCTTTCTTAAATAATCCCGGAAAATTATGTTCCAATTTATCTATCAGAGTTGGTTGCCCCGATCCTGTTACCACGGCACAGGTCAAACCCTCGTCATGTACTTTTTTAACGAAGTCGTAAGCGTATGGAATCAGGCTTCCGTCATTGTATTCCGAAAACAGCTCGGTCTTACGCTTATATATTGCATTTACTTCTTTGTCGTTAGCTTCTCTTCCTTTTTCCCGTTTCATCAGGTGATTTATAGTATGGCTACCCACCATCCCTTCATATAAGTAGAATTCTTCGGGCGTACTTGGTATATCAAATTCGTCCATTGTTTCTTTCCACGATTTGGCATGCCATTTCATCGAGTCGTACAGAACTCCGTCCATATCGAAAAGTACGGCTTTGAGATCAAATTCTGAATAATTATGTTTGCTTAGATATTCGTTAAAAGTGGTGATCATGATTTTATTTAGTAAAATATGTGCAAAGATACGTTTTATCGATTTAATTACCTATAATGTGTAAATGTCATAACAAAATCAAAAAATAAAACTTTTTATTTGTTTTTCTGAAAAAATAAAATAACTTTGTCAGCCAATAAAGTAAATATTGAATATGAATTTACATAGTATTATTATTAGTTCACTCATTCTGCTCTGGAGAAATTTAGAGTGAGCATTGCTATGTAGTATAAACGATAAAGAAAAAACTAGAGCCTTTCTCACTGTAAAGTAGATGAGAAAGGCTTTTTTTATGTAGAATAATCAGGATTTAATTAAAAACAGTTATGGACAAGTTATTTATTTTTGACACCACATTGAGAGACGGAGAGCAAGTTCCGGGTTGCCAGTTGAACACAATCGAGAAAATTGAAGTAGCCAAAGCCCTCGAAATGCTCGGTGTTGATGTAATCGAAGCTGGTTTTCCTGTTTCCAGTCCTGTAGATTTCAACTCGGTGGTTGAAATATCCAAGGCTGTTACTTGGCCTACAATCTGTGCTCTTACACGTGCTGTGGAAAAAGATATAGAAGTAGCTGCCGAAGCCTTAAAGTATGCCAAGAAAAAACGTATACATACAGGTATTGGAACTTCGGAATATCATATTAAACATAAATTTAATTCAACACAAGACGAAATTATAGAAAGGGCTGCTGCTGCTGTCAAATATGCGAAGCGTTTTGTGGAAGACGTTGAATTTTATGCCGAAGATGCAGGGCGTACCGACAATGCTTATCTTGCACGTGTGGTACAAGCCGTAATTAATGCCGGAGCTACTGTTGTAAACATTCCCGATACTACAGGGTACTGTTTGCCCACGGAGTATGGCGCTAAGATAAAATATCTGATTGATCATGTGGATATGAAGAATGCTATTCTTTCTACACACTGTCATCAAGACTTGGGTATGGCTACGGCAAACTCTATAATGGGTGTCTTAAATGGAGCTCGTCAGGTGGAAGTGACAATAAACGGTATTGGTGAGCGTGCAGGTAACACATCTTTGGAAGAGGTTGTTATGGCTATTCATAGTCATAAAGAATTGAAAATTGAGACAAATATCAATACTCAAAAAATATATCCAACCAGTCGCTTGGTTTCTAATCTGATGAATATGCCTGTTCAGCCAAACAAGGCTGTGGTAGGGCGTAATGCCTTTGCTCACTCATCGGGTATTCATCAGGATGGAGTTCTGAAACATCTTTCTACTTATGAAATTATCGACCCTAAAGACGTCGGTATTGATGATAACGCCATCGTTTTAACTGCCAGAAGCGGACGTGCCGCATTGAAAAATAGACTAAATTTGCTTGGTATAGAAGTCGATGATGATACATTAGCAGAATATTATCAACGTTTTCTTGATTTGGCAGATAGGAAGAAAGATATTACCGATGAGGATATTCTGATCTTAGCCGGTAGAGAAACAGATAAAATGCATCGTATCAAGTTGGATTATCTACAGGTGATCTCAGGACTAGGAATACGCAATGTGGCGAATGTAGGACTTGATATTGCCGGCGAAAAATTTGAGGCCTCGGCTTCCGGTAATGGGCCAGTAGATGCTGCCATAAAAGCGATCAAGCAAATCATACGACGTCAGATGGTTATTGAAGAATTTCTGATTCAGGCGATAAACAGAGGTAGCGATGATATCGGAAAAGTACATATGCAGGTAGAGCACGAAGGAGTAAATTACTACGGCTTTTCGGCAAATACTGATATTGTAACTGCTTCGGCGGAGGCGTTTATAAATGCAGTAAACAAATTTGTAAAATAAAAAAGACACAGACAACGTAAAAATAGATGGAGCCCCAAAAATACCAATATATAGACAGCTTGAGAGGAATAGCGATTCTTTTGGTTGTGCTTGTTCATGTTGGTATAGTTTTGGATAACATGATCGACTATTTTCCAAAAGATAGTTTGTTGTTGTCGATAATTGGGAATGGAGCATATGGTGTACAACTTTTCCTTATTGTAAGTGCATATACATTGACTATGTCGCATTACAATAGGCTGGATGAGCCACACAAAAACCGGAATTTCTTTATTCGTCGTTTTTTTAGGATAGCACCTATGTATTATATAGCTATTATTTATTTTACATTGGATAAGTACTTGCAATTCAATTTTGTAAATCCCGATTTTTCGGCAATACCAATTCGGTCTGTGTTGAGTAACATTTTCTTTACCAATGCGCTTATTCCTGAGCATACCAATAATTATGTGCCTGGAGGGTGGTCGGTATCGGTGGAGTTCCTGTTTTACTTTATGTTACCGTTTATATGCAGTAAAGTAAAAACAGTAAATGCTGCTCTACTATTGTTCCTGTCTACTTTGACATTAGCGTTGATTATTGATCCTTTCATCAAGGCGAATACAATATATCCATATTTCCATGAGTATAATTTTTTTGTTCAACTGCCGGTATTCCCATTAGGGATATTAGCTTATTTCTTTTTGAATAGAGAACAACATGAAATAAAACCTTTTACATGGGTGTACCTCATCGGAATGATGATCGTATTTTGTTATATCTCAGTTCCGAAGCATATTATGTTTAGTCTTGTGTTTGTATTATTACTCATTATTCAGGCTAAATATAGCTTCAAGCTGTTTTCTAATCGCTTTCTGGCAGAGGTCGGAAAAGTAAGTTTCAGCATGTATCTTTTGCATTTTGCCGTTGTGTATCTTTTTAATAGATTTGGTTTTTACCGAATTATAGAGGTTACTGATTTTACAACATCGCTTCTTAATTTTCTATTGATGTATATTGTTGTTGCGGGGGTGGCTTTTGCCATATCCAGTATAACATATAGGATAATTGAAGTGCCGGGGCAAAATTTAGGTAAGAGACTAATTAAAAAATTGTCTTTGGATCCTATTTCTCATACTAAAGCAGTAAATGGAAACTAAAAAATATGAATATATTGACAGCCTTCGCGGAATAGCTATATTGATGGTTATTCTGGTTCATATTCCTTTTCAGAAGGGGGGCGTTCCATTATGTCGTAAATTTACTTCTAACGAATACTTCCGTCGACCAAGGACATTGTCTTATTTAGTTCTAATAATTTTTATCTATTGTTATATTGCTATAAATTATGGCTTTTTAGATAGATCTGCAACATTTTACTTTATATTAGCATATTTGTGTATATTCACATCGGGCTATATATGCTCGGTCTTTACTCATAAATTTATTGAAGTTCCGGGACAAAACTTGGGACGAAAAATTATTCAAAAGTTGAATCAACAAAAATAAACTTGAAAAATGAAAACTCTATTCGACAAAATCTGGGATGCACATGTGGTTTCATCCGTTGAAAATGGCCCCACACAATTGTATATAGATCGCCATTTTTGTCATGAGGTTACAAGTCCTCAGGCATTTAATGGACTTAGGGCGAGGGGGCTGAAAGTCTACCGTCCCGAAAAAACAACGATAACGGCCGACCATAATACGCCGACTATCAATCAGGATCAGCCTGTAAAAGATCCGATTTCGAGAAATCAGTTGGATACATTGTCTAAAAATGCACAAGATTTTGGAATTCAGTTGTTTTATCCTTTGGGACATCAAAAAAATGGGGTAGTACACATTATAGGGCCGGAAAACGGATTTACTCAACCCGGAATGACTATTGTTTGTGGGGATAGCCATACTTCTACACATGGTGCTTTTGGTGCTATTGCTTTTGGCATTGGTACCAGTGAGGTGGAAATGGTTTTGGCTACGCAGTGTATTCTTCAGACACGTCCGAAGACAATGCGCATCACATTCAACGGAAAATTGGGTGAAGGTGTTTCAGCTAAAGATTTAGCTCTATATATGATCTCTAAGTTGACTACCGGCGGTGCTACCGGCTACTTCGTAGAATATGCGGGTGAGGCTATTCGCAACATGTCTATGGAAGAGCGCATGACACTATGTAATCTAAGTATCGAGATGGGTGCTCGTGGAGGCTTGGTTGCTCCCGATGAGACAACTTTCTCTTATGTGAAAGGTCGTGAATTTGCACCTAAAGGAGAAGAGTGGTATAAGGCATTAGCATATTGGAAAACATTAAAGACTGACGAAGGTGCTAAATTTGATAAAGAGTTGACATTCGATGCCGCAGATATCAAGCCGATGATTACTTACGGAACTAATCCGGGTATGGGTATGGGTATTGATGAATCGATCCCTACATTGGACGAAATAGATGAGGCGGGACGTATCTCTTTCCAGAAGTCTATGGACTATATGGGCTTCAAACCCGGAGAAAAGGTAGAAGGAAAATCAATAGATTATGTATTTCTAGGTAGTTGTACCAATGGACGTATCGAAGATTTCCGTGTGTTTGCAAACTTTGTAAAAGGAAAGAAAAAGGCTGATAATGTAATCGCTTGGTTAGTTCCGGGAAGCTGGAAAGTAGAGCAACAGATCAAGGATGAAGGACTGTATGATATTCTTAAGGAGGCTGGCTTTGAACTTCGCCAACCGGGTTGTTCGGCATGTCTTGCGATGAACGATGATAAGGTTCCTGCCGGCAAATATGCAGTGTCTACGTCAAATCGTAACTTTGAAGGGCGTCAGGGTCCTGGAGCTCGTACTATTCTTGCCGGTCCGCTTGTGGCTGCTGCCGCTGCTGTGACAGGAAAGATTACAGATCCTAGAAATCTTTAATAAGACTAATTTTCTAATATGCCAATATGTAAATATTCAGTATCCTATTGAAACCAAATTATTAGAAGATATAAAAATCTTACAAAAGATAATTAACAAAATAATAAACACCGCCAAATCGAGATAATTGACATATCGGCACATTATCTTATTGGCACATTGATTTATATTATGGAAAAATTTCAAACACTTACATCAACATACGTTCCACTTCCTATTGAGAATGTGGATACAGACCAAATTATACCGGCTCGCTTTTTGAAGGCGACAGATAAAGAAGGTTTTGGTGATAATCTTTTTGCCGATTGGCGTTACAATAAAGACGGAAGTCCCAAAGTCGATTTTGTGCTCAACAACCCTACATATAGCGGAGAGATACTTGTTGCCGGAAAGAATTTCGGTAGCGGTTCCAGTCGCGAGCATGCAGCGTGGGCTGTTGCCGGATATGGATTCAAAGCTGTTGTTTCAAGCTTCTTTGCTGATATTTTTAGAAACAATTCACTAAACAACGGAGTACTTCCTGTTGTGGTTACACCTGAGTTTCTTTCCGAAATATTTGCTTGTGTAAATGCTGATCCAAAAGCCACATTGACAATCAATCTGGAAAAACAAACCATAACAAACAATGTAACGGGGAAAACAGAAAGTTTTGAAATCAACCCTTACAAGAAAGAATGTCTATTGAAGGGACTTGATGATATCGACTATCTGTTATCCAAAAAAGAATTGACAGAAAAGTACGAAACGGAACGCCCTTTGTAATTTTATAAAAATGTAGTAAGCAGCTATCTGCGATTAGATTATGTCTGTCATCATTGTTGAAAAGCTAGATCGTTCTGAATAAGAAGAGATATATCCCCAAATGAAAAAAGGTATTTATATATTCATTTTTATTATGGCTTCTGTGAATATTTATTCTCAGAATATCTTAACTCCTGTATCGTTTGAGCAAGTGACTCTTACCGATAATTTCTGGAACAATAGAATGAGGATCCAAAAAGAAGTATTGGTTCCTGTGGCATTCGAACGGACAGAAATTGCCGTAGAAGATCTTCGACGCACAGCGAATTATCTGAAAGGGATCGAAGGGCCTTTACCATCTGATAGCAGATTCAGCACTTCCGACTTGTTTAAGGTTATCGAAGGTGCGGCCTATCTGTTAAAGATGGAGCGTGATCCAAAATTAGAAAAGCAGATAGACGATATCGCAGATATTATAGCTCAGGCTCAACAACCTGACGGCTATTTGTACCCTCCTCATATTACAGGGGCTTATAAGACTGCGCCATTGTGGGGTGGGGCAGGAATGGGCGATAAGCCTTATTCGTGGGTAGTACACAGCCATGAATTGTATAACATGGGGCATCTTTACGAGGCTGCGGCTGCATACTATCAGGCTACAGGTAAAAGAAATCTGCTGGATATTGCGACTAAGAGTGCTAAGCATATAAATAAAGTGTTCTTTGAAGGGGATCCGAATTACAATGGTGGTAAGCCTGTAAATCAAGCTACCGGACATGAAGAAATAGAAATCGCATTGGTGAAGCTTTATCGTGTGACAGGAGATCCGCTATATCTCAATATGGCGAAAAAGTTTATCGATATACGAGGTGTAACCTATGTGCCCGATGGTAAAGGAACCATGTCGCCCGAATATGCACAGCAGCATGCGCCTGTACGTAAGCAGGATAAAGCAGTAGGACATGCCGTTCGTGCGGTTTATCTTTATTCGGGTATGTCTGATGTAGGTACATTGACGGGGGATACTACTCTTTCGCCTGCTTTGGATAAGATATGGGGCAATATTGTGGACACACGGATGCATATCACAGGTGGGCTGGGAGCTATACATGGCATTGAAGGCTTTGGCCCTGAATATGACTTGCCAAATAAGGAAGCATATAATGAAACGTGTGCCGCTGTAGGCAATGTATTCTTTAACCATCGTATGTTCCTTCTCGAAAAGGATGCGAAATACATGGATGTTGCCGAAGTATCACTCTTGAACAATGTTTTAGCGGGAGTAAATCTTGAGGGAAACAAGTTTTTCTATGTTAATCCTCTTGCCTCCGATGGTACAGTCGATCGTTCATATTGGTTTGGAACTGCTTGTTGTCCGACAAATTTAGCGAGGCTTATTCCTCAAATTTCAGGTTTGATGTATGCGCATACCGATAATGAAATTTATTGTTCTTTCTACACCGGAAGTAAAGTAGATTTTGCTCTTACATCTGGAAAAGTGGCACTAGAGCAAAAAACGAATTATCCGTTCGATGAAAGTATCATATTAACTGTAAACCCCGAAAAGAATGATCAGACATTTTCAATAAAAATGCGAATTCCTACGTGGGTCGGTTCTCTGTTTGTCCCGGGTAAATTGTATCGCTATGTTGATAATAATTCGAAAGCGTGGGAACTATATATAAACGATAAGAAGATCGGAAATTTATCTTTTAAAAAAGGTGAAGTTTCTCTTGATAAAGGTTTTGTCTCTATCTCCAGAAAATGGAAGAAAGGGGATAAAGTAGAGCTTAAACTACCTATGCCTGTTCGTTTTTCTCATGCTATAAACGAAGTGAAAGCAGACAATGACAGGGTAGCTATCTCTAGAGGTCCGTTAGTATATTGTGCAGAGGGTATTGATAATACTGAAGATGTGAACAGGTATTATCTGACTAAAGTTTCAACAGATGCTAAGGTACAGAGAGATGATACCGGAATATTGAAGGGGATAGACCTTATAAAAAATGTTTCGGCGGATTATATAGATGTAAAAGGGAATGTTCATCAGGCTTCACTCAATCTTATTCCATATTATGCATGGAATAATCGAGGAGTTTCGACAATGAATATTTGGTTTGCTGAGAATGAAAAGAAAGTGCGTGAAAGCGTCGCTATTCTTCCTGTAGCAAACCAAATATTCATTGTCGAAACTCCT
>NZ_JAIXHZ010000083.1:0-1709 GCF_043392705.1 Dysgonomonas sp. Shenzhen-Wh21 | reverse complement strand
GTTTGTGCAGTCTGATCTGCTTCGAAATAAGCTTTCTTTTCGAAGCCGAAAAGTCCTGCAAATATATTTTTAGGAAACATACGGATAGTTGTATTATAATCCTTTACTCTTTCATTAAATTTATTTCTTTCTGTAGAGATACGGTTTTCTGTACCTGTGAGTTCATCTTGAAGCTGTATGAAATTTGTATTCGCTTTCAGATCTGGATAATTTTCAGTAATCATCATCAATCGTCCCAAAGCAGAACCTAGTTGCCCTTGCGCTTCCTGATATTTCTTGATATTCTCTTCTGTCAACTGATCTGCATTTACTTGCATCTGTGTGGCCTTAGCACGAGCTTCTACGACCTCTGTCAGTGTTTGTTGTTCGTGTGTAGCATACCCTTTCACTGTTGCCACCAGGTTTGGTATAAGATCGGCACGACGTTGATATGCATTTTGTACTTGAGCCCATTGAGACGATACCCCTTCTTCTTGAGCTACCATCCCATTATAAGATGATTTACTGAAAAAGTATCCGATAAGAAGAATAAGTACTACTACGATAATTGCAATTACGCTTTTTTTCATTGTGAGTGTATTTTTAGTGTTACTAATATTTTACTTCGATTATAAAACAAATGGATTATATATTTTGTTTCTTCCTGATTGAAAGTATTGAGTCTCTCGAAAGAAGCAAAACCTTATAGTAAGAAGAGTCTCTTTTGTTTGCTATATTTCCATAAGCGATTTGTAGCTCATGTTCACCTTGTTTCATATATATAGTGTCTTTACTAAGAACATAATAAGGAATCGAAAACAAAGAATTGCGAATAATTATTGTGTCTGTCACCTTATGTCTTTTTGTACTGAAAATATCTTCTCCTAGAGCCCAAAGTTTATATGGTTCGCCTGCTTGACTATTTATTTCCATCTTCACTCTATAACTTGATAAACCAATGTTGTCTCTAAAACGGGCATTCAAGTAGAGTGTTTTGCCTATAATTAATGTGTCAATATGTGATGGACCTCTTTTAGTAGAATCATTCAAAACTATGACTTCTCCATCCTGAAGATGTAATGTATCATTGGCGTTGAATCTGACGTCGGAAACTGTCGGTTTTCCAGCCCCTTCATAGTTATCAACTTTAGCACATGAAGAAAACCATACGGCAGGAACTACAAGTACAATTATCAATGCTATACACAAATTTCTCATTCGTTCTATTATTAAGTTTTCAGATACAAATGTACATGATAAATATTAAATTATTCTATTTATAGATATCTCTCTGATCTTTTATTGGTAGAATATCAATATAATGCAGATCTTTTTACCAAATAAAAGTTAACTCTTTTATTTAAAAATAAAAGGACGAGTAGTAGTTTAATTTATAATACTACTTTTGCTCCTCAAAAGGAATAGAGTTAGATGATATCCCCTCGGAAAATAGCAATTGTGTTTGTAAGTATATTCGTCAGTATGATACTGATGAAGCCTTTACACTTTATATTTGCCGACCACAGCCACTATTGTACAGAGTCCTCATGCTCATCGCAACAGGAATTATCCGACCAACATCATGATTGTAGTATCTGCCTTTTCTCCTTTTTCAATTTTACTCTTCAGAAGTTTGGAAATATCAGGCAGCTAATTACTGTTTATGTAACAACGCTTATTATTTCAGATCGGGTTATATTCTTACCCCAACTCATCTCCGATATATCCAC
>NZ_JAIXHZ010000082.1:0-32571 GCF_043392705.1 Dysgonomonas sp. Shenzhen-Wh21 | reverse complement strand
ATTTTAAAGATTTTATTATATTTAGAAAATATTTAGGCTTAACGTGTAAAATAAATACTGAAGAAAAACATTGGAATTATTTATATCAGTAATGCATGCATAATCAAATGAATACCGAGTTAATATTACTGCAATACAATTAAAGAGTTTTATGTCAACCATTTTTATATTCAGAATATTATAAAAGTTTAAATCTCGAACGATTTAACTATATTTTTACAATATTATCTCTTATTTTTGTAAATTAAATGCTCTAAATTCTTTGTTCTTCAAATACTCTGTTAGGCTATATAACTATAAGATAATTTAGTTTCTCTAACTCATGAAGAAACATATTCATGGATACCTTGTTATTCGTGTAATGCACTAAAACCACCATACAATTCGAGAATGAAACAATCAACCACCTTATTTCTTATTTGCTGGTTCTCTGTATTTTCAACTCTGAGTTCATATGCTGCATATGGGGCTCACAGAGTCGGAAACCTTGACCTGTCAAATAACGCTGTATTATGTATGTACCAAGATCAAAATGGATATATGTGGTTTGGTACATATGATGGCCTTAATCTATACAATGGAAAAAACCTTTATGTGTATCGGTTCGAACTAGACAACGAATATTCACTTTGCAGCAATATCATACATAAAATTTCGCAAGCAGATGCTGACCATTTGTGGATATCCACATTTCTTGGACTTAACAGATTCTCGTTAAAAGACAGGCGAGTAACAGAGTCTCACCCAGAATGCCCCGAAGCAAAACTATTAGCCGCAGACAGTAAAGGCAATACATGGGTTATATGCAAACGAGGATATATTTCCTATTATTCATCATCTTCCGACTTGAAAAGATTCCAAGACATCCATCTCCCTGAGGCTGACGCTGAAACGATAAAAGATATTTTCTTTACTAAGAATGATAAACTTTATCTGATTACAAACAATGGGAAGCTCCTTAATATTGAATATTCTAAGAAGCAGGATTCGGATATAAAACTAAAGACTCATGAAATAACAATGCATGATAAAAATATAGATTATGCATCTTATGAGAACAATAAGATTTACTTCGTTGATAAAGATCAAAAGCTATACCTATATGACATAATTGCTTCAAAAAAAATATTATTATCAGATATATCGCAACTTACAGCCAAAAATGGCGGTATAGCAAGAATAACATCGTTCAAATATGACGTATATATCGCGTTCAAAAACAATGGCGTAGTAAAATTGAATATAGAAGACCACTATAGACCGGAAGTTATAACCAGCGGGATAGGTGTTTTTTGCTTATTAAAAGATAATAAACAAGATATACTATGGCTTGGAACAGATGGCAAAGGAGTAGAAATGTTCTATCAGAATCACGATATGTTTGGGAATATACTGCTCGAACATTTACCATTCGATAGTCAAAAACCTGTTCGTTCGATATATACCGACGAACACAACAATCTTTGGGTAGGAACAAAAGGTGACGGTATTTTTTTGATTAAGAATTACGATAAGTTGAATAATGTAAAAATCCCATCATCGGAAATAATCCATTACACAACAACCGAAGGACTAGTCAGCAACCTTGTATTCTGTTTTTTACGAAGTAAAAAGAAAGACTTAATCTGGTTAGGGACAGAAGGCCCGGGACTTTCTTATTATTCGTACAAAGACAATAAAATAAAGACAGCGATAAATAAGACTCCGAACACAATAGGTAAAGTTCATTCAATATGTGAAGTAAATGATTCCACATTATGGATGGCCACAGCCGGAAATGGTTTATTGGAAGTTGTTGTTGACAATCAGGCTCCAACAGTTGAAGTTAAATCGATAAATGCCTTTTTTCCGAAGAAAAACGATAAGACATGCAACGAGTTCCACTCTATGACTTATGACGGAAAATCAACATTATTTATAGGGAATAGAGGTGGTTATGGAGTAACACGGTTTAACATCACGAACAAACAATACGAATTTATTCCGATCAATAAAGCAGAAAGTACTGCTATTGGTGATGTCTTAAGCGTTTATCAGAGTAAAGACTCTGTTTTTTATTTCGGAGCCAGCTCAGGCCTAACTCAAATGCAGTTTTTCAAAAACGGAAATCATACAATCAAGCAATTTGACAGAAAAAGTGGCATCATAAATGATATGATACACGGGATACTAGAAGATAAAGAAGGCTGTATATGGCTAAGTACAAATAAAGGACTGGCTAAGTATAATCCGCATAACGACTTTTTCCACAACTATACATTTCCTGATCTAAAAGTCTTTGAATTTTCTGATGATGCCTACTGGCATTGCCCATATACAGGGCGACTTTTCTTTGGTGGTATAAACGGACTCACATGGCTAGAGCCCGGATATAGTTTTGAGAACAGCTATAGACCTGATCTTTATTTCTTTGGATTAAAAATATCAGGAGAAGATCGTCCCTTGTCAAATTACATTAACAACAGCACGAAGTATCTCGAAATCCCTGCTAATGTCGCAGCTTTTACCCTCTCATTTATAGCGGTAGACTATATCGATGGAGAAAACTACGAATATTCTTATATGCTGGAAGACTACAATAATGAATGGACAGATTTACAAAAGTCAAATGAGATAACATTCACCAATCTGCCTTCAGGAGACTATGTCTTGAAAGTTAGATATAAGAACGACGTGTTCAATTCCGATGAAAGATTCTACACCCTCCATATAAAGAAATTACCTCCTTGGTATTTCACCACATGGGCAATAGTTGGATATGCATGCTTATTCTTGCTTGTTTGCGCATATATCATTTATATGATTCGCAAAAAAATAATAAACAAGCAAATACAACTAGCGAATAAAATAGAAGAAGAACAAAAAGAGAAGTTGATAGAAGCTAAACTAGACTTCTTCACAAATGTTACTCATGAGTTTTGTACTCCGCTAACTCTTATAAATGGA
The DNA here is from genome assembly GCF_043392705.1 of Dysgonomonas sp. Shenzhen-Wh21. Lineage (NCBI taxonomy): Bacteria > Pseudomonadati > Bacteroidota > Bacteroidia > Bacteroidales > Dysgonomonadaceae > Dysgonomonas > Dysgonomonas sp. Shenzhen-Wh21. The sequence goes on along the minus strand of NZ_JAIXHZ010000082.1, from coordinate 29,625 downwards.
GTGACCGATCGCATAGAGAAAACCCCAAATATGGATAATAACTTTCATAAGTATATCGAGATCTTGCGCAACAATGTCGATAATCTAAACGAGCTTATCCAAGAAATACTCGATTTCAGAAAATTAGAAGAATCCAAATACAACCTCCATATAATAAAGAATGCTCCTGTTGCCGAACAAATAACGAAACAGTCTCAGTCATTCTTTTCTATTGCCGAGCAAAATAAAATACGATTCAACCTACAAGTACCGGATAAGCTACTTTGGAATACAGATATAATATGTTTCAATAGAATATACACCAACCTTGTATCCAATGCATTTAAATACACAAAAGAAGGTGGAGAAGTCAAAGTTACCTTAATGACAGACAACGATACCTTAACCCTAAAAGTATACAACACAGGAAAGGGAATTGAGGCTTCTAAAATTCCGATTATATTTGACCGCTATAGCATCCTTGAAGAAATAGGGAGTGACAACCAATACTCTCGTACATCTTCGCGGAATGGAATAGGGCTGTCTATTTGCCAAAGCCTTGTTGAGCTATTACAAGGGAACATAAAAGTAGAAAGTGAAGTAAATAAATATGCAGAGTTTATTGTGGAACTGCCTCGACTAGAAATAAAAGAAGTACCTGTTGCTACTCTTCAAGAGTCGGTAAACGTTGTACCGGATGACAACTCAGGCAAGAGTTCTAAACCAATAATACTCGTTGTAGATGACAATGAAGATATAATATGGCTCATCAATGATATTTTATCAGACGAATATATTATCAAAGGAGCTAACAATGCAAACGAAGCGCTTAGACAAATAGAAAGCCAAATGCCGGAACTGATCATCACTGATATCATGATGCCTGAGGTGAGCGGGCTGGAACTGATAAACCAAATAAAATCAGACAAAATAACCAGACACATCCCTTTGGTTATTATCTCAGCAAAGATTAGTGATGTAGATCAATCTGAAGGTCTCGATGTTGGGGCAGATGCATATCTTACAAAACCATTTTCCCCACTCTTTTTGCGCTCTGTGATAAATCGTCTTCTAAATACGAAGAAGAAACTAAAAGACTATTACTATTCACCCGAAAGTGCACTTGAGTATTCGGATGGGCAAGTAATACATCAGGAAGATAAAGAGTTTATGGAGTCCGTTATTTCGATAATAGACAGTAATATCGAAGAAGAGAATCTTAGACCGGAGTTAATAGCAGAAAAGCTTGGTACAAATACACGGAATCTGTACCGAAGATTTAAGAAAATAACATCACTTACACCAAGTGATTTTATAAAAGATTACAGATTTACTTGTGCTGCAAAATTATTAATCACAACAAACCTCACCATTCAAGAGATTATATATAAGGTGGGGATAAATAACAAATCTTACTTCTATAGAGAGTTCTCAAAAAAATACAATATGACCCCTAAGGAATACAGGCAGCAAAAATAACTAGACAGACCGAATAGTATCCTAAAAAACCAAAAAGGTATCCTCGTTTACATCATGTAAATAAGGATACCTTTTTCAGCTTTTAAGATAAAGAAATAAACATACAGAAATATTAACATTGCATATTCCTTATTGGAATAAACATTAAAATAGCTCAGAGGAATTCTTAAAGATATTATATACAATATAAGAATTGTCCATGGAAAACAGAAAGACATAAAACATCAATTATCAACCTAGAAATTTAAAGACTTACAGATAGGTAAAAGGTTTATAAAACAACTTTCAGGTATATCAAGACAAAGGAAAATACATTACACTCCCTATAATATTAACCTCTAAAACCTAGAATTTATGTAACATTCATTAAAACCAACTCATTTTAAATCCAAAACAGAGACGAATGTCTCAAATAACTAATTACAAGTTAACTTAATAAAAATCATATTATGAGAAAAAAATCTGCAAGTAATACTTCTAAAAGTTACTACAAGGATTATGTCAGAAAGGCACTTTTTCTATTTCTTTCTCTCATGATCTTTCAGTACTCATCTGCTTCAGCTCCTGCAGCCGTAAAGGATGCAAATGAAAGCAAAAGCATTGAACAGAGTAACATCACTGTGAAAGGCACAATAAAAGATGAAACCGGCGAGCCATTAAGCGGCGTAAGCGTTGTTGTTAAAGGTACTACAACAGGAACAATATCAGATCTAGACGGTGCATATACTATTACTGCACCAAATTCAAACTCAACACTTGTATTTTCTTTCATAGGATTCCATACACAAGAAATAGTTGTAGGTGGAAAAACAAGTATCAACGTGGTATTAGTAGAAGATGCTAAAGCCTTGGAAGAAGTAGTCGTAGTAGGTTACGGTACAATGCGTAAATCGGATGTAACCGGATCTATATCTACTGCTAAAGGTAGCGATATCGTAAAAAATCAATCATTTAATGCCCTTGAAGGATTAAAAGGTAAAGCTGCCGGTGTAAACATTTTCTCTAATACCGGACAACCCGGAGGAGAAGTACGTGTTATCATCCGCGGTATCTCTACCATTAATGCTTCTGCAAGTCCATTATATGTAGTTGACGGAGTGGTTATGTCAAACTTCCAATATCTTAATCCAAATGACATTGAGTCTATCGAAGTATTGAAAGATGCATCATCAGCCGCTATTTATGGTGCACGTGGAGCAAATGGTGTTATCCTAGTAACAACTAAACGTGGTGGCAATACAGGAAAACGTGCTCGTATTTCCTACGACGGTTCACTATCTGTTAGCACAATGTCCAGATATATGGATGTTATGAATTCTAGCGAATGGATGGCTGCATTTAAGCAAGGTTTGGAAAATGCCAATGCTTGGCAAGGTAAAAACTTTACTACAGACCTTTCTCAAATCTTCACAGACCCACGCTTGTTCAATTCGGACGGTACTCCTATATATGATACAGATTGGCAGAAAGAAGCAAGCAGAACAGCATTTTCGCACAATCATCAGTTAAGTATCCAACGTGGTGACGAAAACTCTTCTGTAGGTGCATTCTTAAACTATACCGACCAACAAGGTATCATGCGTAATTCTTATTTCAAACGTTTGAATGCAAAATTAGCTTATGACGACAAACCAACAAGCTGGTTGTCAACAGGTATCAACTTATTAGTAAATCATACTTGGGGTAACAGAACTTCGGACAACCCATACGGTCAAGGTGCTTTACGTACAATGATCGAACAGTTGCCATTCTTGCCTGTTGAACTGGATGGAGTATATACTCAAACAAATATCATTAAAACAAACTCTATTCTAAATGATCAAAATAATCCTGACAGCGGAAAGCAAGGATTTAGCCCTGAAGGTGTTGGTAACCCGGTTGAGTTGCTTGAGCGCATCCAAGCTATGCAATACAAAACGCAAATATTTGGTAATGCAGCTTTAACTTTCCATCTTGCAAAAGGTCTTGATTTAAAAACACAGCTTGGTATTGACTATCAGAACAACCGTAATACCAATTACACACCGTTCACTCCACGTCCACTAATCAATCAAAGTTCTACAGGTTCTGCTTCTGCAAACAATTCTAATACATTGTATTGGCAAGAAGAAACATACCTGACTTACAATAAGACATTAGGAAAGCATTATATCAATGCGATGGCAGGTATGTCTTGGCAAGAACGTAACTATACATATTTCAGTGCTTCAGGAAGTAAATTCTCGGATGACTTTTATGGTTACTACAACTTAGGTAAAGGTGAAGATCGCCCTTCTGTAGGTAACGATCACGATAAATGGACAATGAACTCTTATTTCGTACGTGGTGCATACTCTTATGACAATAAGTATATGGCTACAGTTACAGGTCGTTATGATGGAGCGTCTAAGTTCGGAGACAATAACAAGTATGCACTATTCCCTTCAATCGGTTTGGGATGGATGGCTTCTAATGAAAATTTCTTGAAAGACAATCAGATCATAAGTAAACTGAAACCGCATGCATCATTTGGTGTAACAGGTAACTCTGAAATAGGTACCTATGCATCATTAGCTACTATCGGACAATCAACTACTATTATAGGTAACGGCTTGCAAACTGTATCTTATATGAGCAGAATGCCTAATCCGGATCTGAAATGGGAAAAAACGAATCAGTTAGATTTCGGTATTGATCTTGGTTTGTTCAACAACAGACTGAACTTAGAAGCATCATATTACCACAAGTACACTACCGACCTATTGCTTAGTCGCCCTATACCTCTATCAACAGGATACTCTTCTATTACAACAAACGTAGGAGAAGTTTCGAACCGTGGTTTGGACTTATTGATTAATGCATATCCGATTGACACTCGTGACTTCCAATGGAATACAACTCTAAATGTGAACTACAATAAAAACCGTGTAGAAAAACTAGACCCAAGTTCGTCTGTGGATCCTATTACAGGCAAACGCCAAATCCTTCTTGATGGTTTTGTTGGTTATGACATGTTAATCCGCGAAGGTGAAGAACTTTCTACTTTCTACGGTTACAAACGTGCCGGTATCTATGATGGAGTTCCTTCTAACTGGGATGCTGAAACAATGAACATACCTTCAACTATTGGTGAAAAAGTTACATATAAACAACGTCAGATTCTTGGTAATGGTTTACCTGATTGGACCGGATCATTCATCAACACCTTCAGATATAAAGGATTCGATCTAACTTTAGATCTGCAATTCCAATGGGGTGTGGATGTTATGCAAGAGTTCTTCCACTCTACAGAGGCTCGTTTCTTAACTAGTGGTCTTACTCGTCTTTACAAAGATGCATGGCACCCAACGCTGAATCCTACAGGTACAGCACAAGCTATTCGCTTGAACAACTTTGGTCAAGGTGCAAACAATCAAGCTGACGATACTTGGGTTGCTGATGGTTCTTACCTACGCGTAAACCTAATCCAATTTGGTTATACATTCAATCCTAAAATCATCAACAAAGTGGGTCTTTCTTCATTACGCTTATATGCTAGTGTGAACAACGCTTTCCTACTTACATCATCTGACTATTTAGGATATGATCCTGACAACTCATCTCGTTTAGGTGACAACAAGTGGGGTACCAACCGCCAGTTCTTTACATATCCACGTCCAAGAACATTCACGTTTGGTCTTAATGTAGCATTCTAATTTATAGTAATAAAAACAATAAATTCATAATCATATGAAATTGCATAAAATATACATATCCATCTTTTGCATGATTACATTATCATTAGTAATGAGTTCATGTGATGGCTTCTTGAAAGAAGAGCCGCTGGATGAAAAAACTGCAGGTCAGTTCTGGAAAACAGAATCTGATGCTAAAACAGCTGTAAATGCACTTTACTTCGGTGGAGTTCCATATTTGAATAATATTGATGTTGATGGAGGTTGGACACCTAAAGCCACTATGTGGGGCGGTATCATGTCCGGCTTGTTTGTTGACAAACGTAAAGATAGAACGTTTACGACTGCTTCCGAAGGAGGTAACTTTAATATTGAAGCATTCGATGCTACAGCAAGAAAGCTTTGGTCTGAGTTCTATATCGGTATTTCGCGTGCAAACTTTGTTATTGCCAATATTCCGACAATGACTAACGTATTAAGTGAAGCGCAAATAAATAACTTTGTTGCACAAGGTAAGTTCTTCAGAGCATACGCTTATTATTATCTGGTAAAAGAATTTGGTGATGTTCCTTATGTAGACAAGCCTTATACATCTTTGGATGGTATATATGTAGAACGTACTCCTGCTGTGGATGTATACAAACACATCGAAGAAGATTTGCTTAGCATCATCTCAGGAGATGTATTAGCAAACAAAGCATTTTATGCTAATAGTTGCTATGTAACTAAACCAATGGCACAAACGCTTCTAGCTCAAGTATACTTACAATGGGCAGGTGCTCCTCTCAATGGCGGAAACGAATATTATACTAAAGCAGCTAACATGGCCCTTGAAGTTGTGAATGGTGGACAACATGCTCTTATACAACCAGAAGGAAGTAGTGATGACCTTAATTCTGCTTACAACGTCATTAAAACAACAAAATCTTCGAATGAAATTATCTATGCCAAAGAATACAACCAAACCAGTTACAATGTAGGTAACTCTTATGCTTGTCGTTCAATTGGAACAGATGCTTTCCAATGGGGCATTTTCAAACCGGGTGGAGACGTTTTGTATAATGCATACTTGCCTTGCGATATGTTGATCAATAGTTATGCCCCTGGTGATATCCGCGGACATGAAAAACAATTCTTCTTCAGAGAATATACTTACAAGATAGGTGAAAATACTATAACAAGCACATTAAACAATGTTGGAAACTGGGCTTGGCTTGATGAAAATGCTCTAAAAACAGGTAAAGATGGTGACTACAACATGCCTACATTCCGCTATGCAGAAGTATTGTTAATTGCTGCTGAAGGTCTTGCACGTACAGGAAAAGAAGGTGATGCTAGAACTTATCTTAACCAAGTACGTAAACGTGCCGGACTAGCAGATGAAACTGCTGCTGGCGATGCGTTGATACAGTCTATCTTAACTGAGCGTTTCCACGAATTCCCATTAGAGTTCAAGATATGGGATGATATTCGTCGTACTCGTTTGTACCCGGAAGCTGATGGCAACCAATCAGGTAAGCTAAAATGGGTAGCACTTGCAACGGCAAAAATCCAAAACAAACCTGACGGAAGTACTAAAGTTGGCGCAATTCCTGAATATGCTCTATTATGGCCTATTCCATTAAGTGAAATGCAAGCTAATCCTTCTCTGCAAGGACATCAGAATCCAGGATGGAATTAAAATAAAGATTCTTACAAATAGTGAATCTTATTTGAAACCTATATAAAATTAATAACCTGCAATTCCGATTGCAATAAAGGAATTGCAGGTTGTTTAACTATAAATTACGAAAACAAGTATCTCTTTTATTTCTCAAAACAATTGACAGAATATAATGAAAAAGCTAATATTATCTGTTCTACTTGTTCCTTTTTTAGCATGTCAAAGCCAATCATTATCAACGAATCCGAAAGAATTGTTGGATAATGACCTTACAACATCTTACACAGGAAAAAGGCAACTGAATCAAATTGTATTTGATACAGAATATACCACGCCTGTGTTAAGCTATAAAATATACTCTACAGGGGAGCTCCCTGCTTATGATCCTACTAACTGGACTATAAAAGGATCGAACGATAGAAAAAAATGGACAATAGTAGATGAGAGAAAAGATCAGATTTTTTGTTCACGTTTTCAGGAAATATTATGTGTAGTACAAAAGCCTGCAACATACAAATATTATATGCTGGAGGCCAAAACGTCCAACAATGACACGCTGAAGATTGCAGAAGTTGTATTATCAACTAAAAACTTAAAAGCTGGTTGGGAAAACTTCAAATATCCCAAAGTAGTATTTGAGTCTCTCGATCCCGATACTGAGGGTAATAAGATATATCATCAGCTAGTGCAGAATCCTGACGAGTATGTAAAATACCATACCCAAAAGGTAGCCGAAATATTGTATTATACAGCTAATGATCCAATGGTAGATGTACAGGAAATAGATTATACACTGAAAGATTACAACGGAGTTTCGGCTAAAGGAGGCAGTTCTCCTAATATAAATATAGTGTATAGCACACAGCACATAGAAAAATCAGCTAAAGAATCATTACATAAATTAGATTTCGAAACACGTGGCGTTCTTTATCACGAATTGACACATGGTTACCAGTTTGAACCAAAAGGCATTGGAAACTACGGCAATAATAAAACTTTCTGGGCATGTATCGAAGGCATCGCCGATGCAGTGAGAGCCGAAGCTGGACTCTTTGATATGAGTACACGCAAACCCGGAGGCAACTGGATGGATGGTTACCGCACCACAGGATTTTTTATACAGTGGCTCACCACTAAAGACCCGGATGCAATCCGAAAATTTCACCTTACAGTAAGAGATATGGATGTATGGAGTTTTGATGGCGCTATCAAGAAAGTTTTCGGACCCGAAGCGAGCATCGAAGGCATGTGGAATGAATATCAGGAATATTTAATTAATAACGCTAAAAAATAATATGCAATTCAACAAAATTGTCCTCACTTTTTCTTTATACATTTTGTGTGGTATGGTATCCGGACAAGAGAAGACATCCTATGTCAACCCCATGATTGGCACTGTAAAGATGGGACATACGTTCCCGGGAGCTTGTGTTCCTCATGGCATTGTACAGTTAAGCCCGGACACGGATACTATACCTCATAGTATAAACGGTGTATATCAGAAAGACACATATAAATATTGTGCCGGATATCAGCACGACGACAAAACCATTGTAGGGTTTAGTCATACACACCTTAGTGGGACAGGACATTCCGACTTAGGAGATATTTTAATCGTACCCGTAACAGGACCACTCAAATTTAACCCCGGCACAGCCGACAAACCCGATTCAGGATATCGGTCTCGCTATTCGCATGATACAGAAAAGGCACGCCCCGGATATTATGAAGTTGTCCTCGACGACTATAAAGTAAAAGCACAGCTAACAGCAACAGAACGTGTTGGCGTACATAAATACACATACCCCGAAGGTGAGGTTCAGAAAATATTATTGGATCTTACACACGGAATCTATAATTATGACGGAAAAGTTCTTTGGGCAAGCCTGAGAGTTGAAAACGACACGCTGATTACAGGCTATCGTATCACGAATGGTTGGGCTAGAGAAAACTATACCTACTTTGCGATCTCTTTATCTAAGCCAATAAAAAAATATGGGTATGTAGATAAAGAAAAACCTAAATACTCAGGATTCTGGAGGAAGTTTGACTTACAGAATAATTTTCCTGAAATAGCCGGACGAAAAATTGTTACTCATCTGGAATTCGATAATAATGCGTCAGCTCCTCTTGTTATAAAAGTAGCTTTGTCGGCAGTGAGTACGCAAGGAGCAATAAAAAATCTTGAGGCTGAAACGAAAGGAAAATCTTTCGACCAGATAGCCGCAGAAGCAACAGCAAAATGGAACAAAGAATTGAACGTAGTAGATATAACAGGAGACATTGATAAGAAAACAATGTTCTACACATCATTGTATCACACGATGATTAATCCTTCAGTATATATGGACGTGGATGGGCAGTATAGAGGTATAGACCATAACATACATCAGGTTAAAGGCTTTACTAATTATACTATCTTTTCTGTATGGGATACCTTTAGGGCCCTCCACCCATTATTCAATCTCATCAACAGAGAGCGAAGCACCGACATTGTAAAATCGATGATCGCTCATTACGAACAAAGCGTTCACAAAGCATTACCTGTTTGGTCTCACATGGGCAACGAAAACTGGTGCATGATCGGCTATCACTCTGTATCTGTTTTAGCAGATGCTTTGGATAAGGGTTTGAACATAGACAAAGACAAAGCGTTGGAAGCGATGATAAGTAGTTCTAACCTCGATTACTATGATGGTACAGGATATTACAAAAAGCTTGGCTATGTCCCTGTTGACAGAAATGGAAGTGGCTCATCCATCACCCTTGAATATTCGTACGACGATTGGACAATATACAATACCGCTAAAAAAATAGGTAACCAATCTGTAGCAGATGCTTATCAGAAAAGGGCTTTGAATTACAGAAACGTATTCGATCATCAAATAGGTTTTGTACGTGCTCGTTTAAGCAACGGTGAGTGGAAAACACCATACAACCTGCTAAGCACACATGGAGAAGGTTTTATTGAAGGCAATTCATGGAACTATTCATTTTTTGTTCCGCATGATGTAAAAGGGCTTATCAAAGAAATGGGTGGCGACAAACAGTTTGTACAACGCCTCGACTCACTTTTCACCATGCACTTACCTGATGAGTTTTTCGCAGAAACAGAAGATGTTACCCGCGAAGGCGTTATGGGTAATTATGTACATGGCAATGAACCAAGTCACCACATAGCATATTTGTATGCTTGGACTTCGCAGCCTTGGAAAACACAGTACTGGGTACGGGAAATTATGAATCGTATGTATCGCAATAGCATCGATGGTCTCTGTGGCAATGATGATTGCGGACAGATGTCAGCCTGGTATATATTCTCTGCGATGGGCTTTTATCCTGTTTGTCCGGGTACAAACCAATATATTCTGGGAGCTCCTTATTTTCCTTACATGAAAGTAAACTTAGGAGAAGGACGCTATCTGGAAATAAAAGCAGATAAAGTAAGCGATAAAATGCGCTATGTAAAATCGGTAAAGCTAAATGGTAAACCGTATACAAAAGCTTATATCAATTATGATGATATCAAAAATGGAGCTGAGCTTACATTCGAAATGTCGTCAACTCCAAACAAAAAAAGGCTGTTCAATGAAGACGAAAAGCCGTATTCTCTTTCTAAATAACTTGTTACACTAAGATAAGAGTCATCTATTTATTCCGTTTGCTAGGTCTGGAGTTTGGAACAATACATATCCAAACTCCATAGCAAACAAACTCTCAACTTTATTACGAAGATTATGAATAAACTGTTTCGGGCCGCTGCCATTCTTATTATAAATCTCACAGTCTTATCTTGTAGTCAGAAGACACCAACAGAAGACATGGCTGTAAATATGACATTAAATACCTATGTCAACCCTTTTGTTGGTACATCTGGATTTGGTAACGTATACCCGGGAGCTCAGATTCCCTTTGGAGGGATACAAATAAGTCCCGACACCGATTGTGACTATTACGATGCTGCAGCGGGCTATAAATATAACCATATGACAATAATGGGATTCAGCCTTACACATCTTAGTGGTACAGGAATCCCTGATCTGGGAGACTTCTTATTTATACCCGGTACAGGCACAAAGAAATACACTGCGGGCACACACGAGAACCCCGATGAAGGATACCGATCACGATACAGCCATGATAAAGAATGGGCATCACCCAATTATTATGCAGTAGACCTGTTGGATTATAATGTGAAAGCTGAAATGACTTCCGGTATCCGATCCGGAATATTCAAATTCACATTTCCCAAAACAGATAGTGCTTTTGTGATGATAGATATGGATCATGTACAATGGTTTAAAACCGCATGGTCTCAATTTAGAATAGAAAATGATTCAACCATCTGCGGATTTAAGCTGGTTAATGGATGGGGACCTGAACGCTATGTTTATTTTGTAGCACAGTTTTCCAAACCATTCAAACGATCAGGTATCATGCAAGACGGCAAACCTGTAATCTATGATACAAAACGTTTCCGTAGCGATAAAGTAGCCTATGGTACTAAAATTATGGGATGGCTTGATTTTGATGCTGCGCAAGGAGCTGAGATAGAAGTAAAAGTTGCGATATCTTCTACCGGCACATCAGGAGCTTATGCCAATCTGGAAGAACTGGATAATCAGAACTTTGACAGCCTCAGAAAGAAGGGAGAAATCCTCTGGGCTAAAGAACTAAACAAGTACAAAGTAAAAGGAACCAAAGAGCAACTGGAAACATTCTATACCTCTGTATATCATGCCTCGCTACATCCTTTTATATATGAAGATATAGATGGTAAATACAGGGCGCACGATTCGAATATCCGTAATACCGATAGCAAGTTTACCAACTATACCGTGTTCTCATTATGGGATACATACCGGGCTCAGCATCCTCTGTTGAACCTGACAAACCCTGACAGAAATGCAAACATGATCAACTCCATGCTGGCTCATTACGACCAGAGTGTAGAGCACATGTTACCTATCTGGTCTTTCTACGGAAATGAGACGTGGTGTATGATAGGCTATCATGGGGTTTCGGTTATTGCCGATGCTATAGTAAAAGACATCAAGGGCTTTCATTACGAACGTGCCTATGAAGCAATGAAAACAACAGCGATGAACCCGCATTACGATTGTTTACCCGAATACACAGCTATGGGTTGGGTACCTTTCGACAAAGAGCGTGAGTCTGTTTCGAAGACATTGGAATATGCCTATGACGATTATTGCGTAGCTATGGCTGCCAAGAAATTAGGAAAGGAAGAAGACTATAAATATTTCCTTAATCGTTCTCTATCTTACCAAAACCTGATAGACCCGGAAAGCAAGTTTATGAGAGGACGCGACTCTCATGGCAACTGGCGAACACCATTCGATGCGATAGCCTATACAGGCCCGGGATCTGTTCATGGCTGGGGAGACATTACCGAAGGTTTTACCTATCAATATACATGGTATGTACCTCAGGATGTACAAGGATATATAAACGAGATGGGTAGTGATGTTTTTGAACAACGTCTCGACTCTATGTTCACAATGGAACTGCCTGATGATATTCCGGGTGCACATGATATTCAAGGTAGAATTGGTGCATACTGGCATGGCAATGAACCTTGTCATCAGATAATATACCTCTACAACTATATCAAACAACCTTGGAAGGCACAGGAAAAGATACGCTATGTACTCGATACTTTCTATGGCAATAAGCCTGATGCCCTAAGCGGGAATGATGATTGCGGACAAATGTCGGCATGGTATATCTTCAACTGCATGGGATTCTATCCTACATGTCCGTCAAGCAATATCTATGCAATAGGTTCTCCGGGACTGGAGGCTGTAGAACTTACATTGGCAAATGGAAAGAAGATATCCATGACCACCGAAAATTATAGTAAGCAAAACGTCTATATACAGGCTATGTTCCTCAATGGAAAGGAGTATAACAAGACATATATTACTTACGACGATATAAAGAACGGAGCCGACATTAAGTTTGTATTGGGTAGCAACCCGAACAAATCATGGGGTACTTCGGATGAATCTGTAGCACCGTCGTTATCCAAGCCGAAGGAGACACTTCGCTATATAAAGAATTAGACTTGTAATGGAGTCTTAGTTTTCACTACATTACTAAGCCTGTCGATTATCTTATCGGCAGGCTTTTTTATCTTACTTCCTCACAAAGTTTTTCAATGTAAATATCCCCTCTTTCTTATATCTGATATCTTCAACCAGATAGAAAACCTTCGAATCAAAATCAGAGATTATACCAATAACTTCATTCAACGATTTTCGTCCTATGACGATCTCCACAATATGAACCTGAGATACAGCCCCCTCTCCTTTCACAAAGGTAGCTCCGATATCCTTGCTGTTCAGCACTTTTATTAACTCCAATGCTTCTTTTTTTGTGTATACACGCAGCAACTGATATCCAAAGGCAATCCTGTTCTCAACCAAGATACCAACATAATTACCGGCAGCATATCCGGCAGCATAAGCAATATAAGCAACCAGACTATTGGCTTGGGAGAATATCTGAGAAATAATAACAACCCAGATAAAGACTTCAAAAAAGCCGACAATCGGTGCTTTATATTTTTCACCTTTCGATACAAAGATGATACGCAATGTACCTAGCGTTACATCACATATCCGGCCAAAGAAAATCATCACAGGCAACAACCAAGGATAAGTCTCAAAAATGGTAAACATAATAATCCTTTTTTATTTTTTGAATAAATATAAAGATACAAAATATCACTTCTCACATATTAAACAACACGAGAAGAAACTAATCTATATTAGATATCTTTACCCTTAAATAAGGATAATTAGAGAATATCAAGACAAGTAGTAGCCTTGTGCATTCATCTCGCTGATCAAAAGATAGCGATAGTTTTCTTCATCCAGCAGATAGTCCCAGCAGCCCAGATGATGAAAAAGCTCTCCGCCAAATCCGGTCTTGAACTGATAGAGTCCATACATGGGATGGGAATGATCAGGTCCCGGCGAAACGCCAAACATATCGTACTCGGTACAACCATATTCCTTCGCTATTTTTATAGCTTCCCACTGGAGTGCGTAAGTCGGCATATAGTTTCTCTTGCGAGAAGATGAAGCTCCATATAGATATGTCCCTCTATGCCCCGACATTACCAGGAATATAGCAGCCAAAGGCTCTCCTTCGTGTTCCGCCAATAGGAGTTCAACCCGAGCCGGAGATGCAGTATCATCTGCTTTTGCAGTCAACACCGAGGTGAAATACTCTATATCATTTATATATAGACCGTTTCGTAAAGCTGTCTCTTTATACAGATCGTACCAAATAGATATCTTATCCAATCCTACACGCTTGACACAGACTCCTTTTTTTTCGGCCAGACGTATATTGTAACGAGTCTTGGGTTTCATTTGCATCAGAATTTCATCTTCCGACAGACTCAGATCAAGATATATAGTAGTAGATGGTAAGATATCGGAATTGCTCTTTCTTAGATTCCACTCTACAGTACCATAGTTTAGCTGAAACTCTTGATATTTTTTTTCGGGAGGTCCAATCCATATTCCTTGGTCATCATAGTTGCTCTCGTCGCACCAGTGTGATTGCCAGTTGAGATCGTAGCGGATAGCTATACAACTCTTAGGCAAATGAGAACGTATTATTTCAGACAATTCCTCCAAAAATCGCCCTTGAAATTCTTCAGACGGCTCTATCTCGGGGCCATAAGGCACATAGGCCATGCTATATTCCGAGTTTAAAGGCTTTTGTAGCACCAGTACATCAGCATTGGTATATGAGTGTCCCCCTACATTTGTGTATATATCTCTGTTCTTTACCTTAAAGTCGAAAGCTTTGGTACCCAATCCCTGATGACTCTTCACCTCAGACCAAAAGGCTGTTTGTTGTACAATCGGTGTATCGTTTATGTCTCTTATTTCTTTTTCAAATACTTCAATTACCATGATTTTCACAAAATAGCTGCAAAGATAGGCATAATAAAAATGTAAAACCAGCCAAGATACAAAAGGTGACAATTCCATGAAAACACACTACACTATATTACAACCACTTAAGCCCTAAAAGGTGACAAAAGTGACACTTTTAGCAGATCTTTTGACCTGTCACTTTCCCCTATCTTCTTTCAGACCTAAAAGCCTTTATATAAGATAATTTGGAAAAATTTAAATACAAAAGAGACTGCCTGAGAGATGATGAAAAACTCTACTCAGGCAGTCTCTTATTTTATCCTGCTAAAAAGCCTATTTCAGTTCTTTAATCCTTATATTTCTAAACTTAACCGGCGAACCATGCCCCAAGAAGCCTATATGCCCCTTCGGATTGAACAAACCGGGATGCTGATGCCCGTCTGCTGTTCCGTTCTTGGTTGCTTCTTTGATATCTCCATCGAGAATAACCTCTCCGTTGAGCGTTACCTTTATATGATTACCATTTGCGATTATCTCCTCTTCGTTCCATTCGCCCATCGGTTTGAACTTAGCACGTTTTGCCCCTATTATGCCATACACCGAACCATGTACTTGCAATGGTGTGATATCTTTATAAACAGGATTATCATGATCTAAGATCTGGATTTCCATACCATCATACGCAGCATCCACACCCATCGGTGTACGGATACCTACCCCGTTGTTAGCCGCAGGAGTAAGCTGAAACTCGAAACGGTATATAAAGTTTGCAAACTCATCTTTTGTATAAAGATTTCCGCCATGACCACCTTTCGGGTCGAGGGCTATACAGCCGTCCTGCAATTGGTAATCGGTTGTATTTCCTGTCCATTGGTGCATATTTGTACCATCAAACAAAATCTTGAATCCTTCCTTTTTCTCGTCTGCCGATAGCTCAAAAGGTTTAGCCCTCTCCAATTCTTTAACATATATATTACGATAATATACTTTACTACCATGAGCTTGCAGTTCTATCTGCTCGATAGGCGAAATCGGCTGGCTGCGATCCCAGTAGTTTTCAAGAATCACATTATCTACTACCAATACTCCATTCAATTTTACAGTAACACGGTCTCCTACCATTTTAATGTAAAACGTGTTCCATTCACCTAACTTGTTATCGGCCAAAGTCAATGGGTTTCTCGGATTTTTCTCGTTGTTATACAACCCTCCCGATCCTACTTGAGCTCCTACATTTACACGTGATACATCCCATATCTGCACTTGAGGAACTCCCCGCAAATAAATTCCGGCGTCTGCCTCAGGCCCCGCAGGATCGAGATTCCAATCAACATACATTTCAAAGTCGCCATACTGCTTCACAGTGCAAAGGTTATCTCCTCCTTTTCCGTCGAAGACAAGGATTCCATTTTCAGCTTTCCAATGTTCTGCAGCTACCTTATCGGCTGCTTGTTGCTTTTTATCCAGCACAGCCGGTTTCATTTTTGCACGGGCTATCGGATTTTCTACGATGCCTTTCCATCCATCTAAGTCTTTCCCGTTGAAAATAGAAACAAAGCCTTCTTCTTTCGGCATTTCATTCAGATGTTTGCGGATAGCCTGTTTCTGGTAATCAGCGTCAGCATTGCTCAATACATCTATTACCTTATTCAACAGTTCCTCTACCACCTTACCTGTATAATTTTTATTGCCTAAAGCTATTTTAGCCACAGCATCTGCTGCAGCCTGTTGCAAAGGCTTACTGTCCAAATATTGTCCGGCACGCAGCAAAGCCAGATAAGAACCTGTATTACCCAACTGAGACAAAATACTATTCTTTTGCCCATCAGTGCGTGCTATTTCCAAAGCATCGGTAAGAAGCAAACGCCTGTTTTCTCCTGTAAGCTTAGGATTAGCGACTAATTGGATATATCGGTTAATTGCCCTGTCGAAATACAGGATATCCGCTCTGTTTTTGCAAATAGCAAGCAACTCAGCCGCAGCACCAGTATCTTTCGAATCTGATAATGCCTGAAAAGCGGCATCCTTTGCCACTCCACTTTCTTTGTTGAAACGATCGACAATAAAGCTCAATGCTTTTTCATCGCCCGTCTTTGATAGCACAGGATAATATAAATACTGTTTATCGTTACCCACCTGCCCCATACGAGCCATGATGACATCATATTGTTTCTCCTTTGAATATGACTGGAGAGCACTTGCAATCGCCTGCTGAACATAAGGAACATTTTCTGAAGAAGCAGACTCAAGAAGAGCATATAATTGGTTTAGGTTTTCAGCCGAAACCACATCTTTGAGAGCTGTATATGCAGCAGTCTGTACATCCGGCGATGTCGAATTGATTTGTTCGAGCACTGTAGCTATATTAGCCGAAGATTTGCGCTCAGCCAACAATTGCAATCCGGCTACTTTTCCGGCTGCGTTTGCTCCTGCTATTACAGGAACAACGGCAGAAGCAATATCTCCATTTGTAACAGACAATGCGTCTTTGGCTATTGCTACCGTTTTAGGATCAGCATCGTTCAATAAATAAGCAAGAGCTGCTATCGCCTTCGGATCTGCGGTCTTAGCCAGTATATTTGCTGCCGATTTTTTCATATCAGCGCTACCTGCCGTCAAAAATCCAATTGCAGGTTCTATGATCAAGGGCTTTATTTCGTTTCGCTTATTTTGCGATTCAGATTCCTCCCCGAGCCAGTTGAGAATATCCAACTGTGCATCAGGTTTTGCCTTTTTCAATAATTTAATCAACTCCGCATACATTTTGCTATCTGCGTAGTCAGAAGCGTATGTCAACGCAGCATATCTGTAATTACTATTGTCGTCTTTCAGTGCATTTTGCAGTTGCTGCAAGGCATTTGCAGGCTTCGCCTCCATCAGTATTTGCAAAGCTGCTGCACGGGTTTGTAGCTGCCCTGCTTTTTCTGCTTTTTTCATCAGATCTGAGGCTGCTTTTTCGGCCTCTTTTTTATCTCCCTGAGTCAGTACACGTTTGATGAGGGCAATATAGGCTTCGTTAGCACCACTTTTCCCCATCGTATAATTATCTTTTTCGGCTGCTAGGGCTAAATCCGGCAAAGAAGCCTTTGATCCAAGCTGGCTTAATGCATATAATACAGTTTTCTTTTTGTCAGTATCGTTAGTATCCAACAATCGTCTGAGTGAATTTTCGGCATCGGTTACTTTCAGTTTAGCTAATGCCAAAATAATACTTTCCGAAGACTTATCGTCGACAGAAGCACTTAAAGCATTCAACAATACTTTTTGCGACAACGGCGTGTTAATCTCTGATAGGGCTGCGGCGGCAGGGCCACAGAGAGAATCGTCATTGAGGTATGTAGCCAGTTTAGCAACAGCCTCATCCTTACCTATCAGCTCTAGTTGGCGGATAATAAAAGCTTTGATCTCACGATCACTTACCATATCAAGGGCTTTGATATAAGCGCCGGACACCACTTGTCTTTTATCTCCCATCCCTTCGGCAGAAACATAGTGAGAAAGTCCGCTTAATGCAAATTCTACTTGCGAATTAGCTCCTTTACCTAAAGGATTCATCATCTTCACCAACAGCAAAACACCTTCTTCTCCTGTAGAGGCCAAATCTTTTATCTGGGCATAATATTGTTCAGTTTGCTGAGCGGGCATTTGTGCCAAAACATCAGCAACAATGGTTTTAGCGGTTCTGTTTGTCGAATATTGAGCAAATATCATCACTGAACAAAACAGAAATACGCCTAATAATGAGTATATTTTTTTCATGATTATATTGTTATCTTGTTTGTTTTTGATAGTACAGGTTAAATATTCCAAGGGGCACGCATTGGTTGGTCAAGCAAACGGTTAGCCGCATCATCATTCACAAACTCAAGTTTTACAGGATCAAAATGCAGCGTACGGTTTAGCCTCAACGCCACAATTCCCATATTTACTATTGTAGACGAGCGGAAGCCATTCTGCTCGTTAAGGGCAAACTGTTTACGCGTTTTCACACTTTCGATGAAATCTGTAACCTGTTCTTCGGGCTCCGGATAGGCAGCTAGTTTCTTTTCCCAATAAGGTATATCACAAACAAAATTTTTATAAACATTACCGTTTGGCCCTGATATATACGGCGTGTTAGGATCTCCATAATCATCACCCCACAGTACGATCTGGCAACCATCATCGTAAGTGTACGTAATAGAGCGCCACGTACCTATTGCATCGGGATGTTGTTGTGGCGCATCCACTTCCACTTTTACCGGGCTGGTATGATCTTTGCCAAGGAAGTATTGTACAGGATCGATATAATGCTGTCCCATATCTCCCAAACCGCCTCCGTCGTAATCCCAATACCCTCGGAACGTTTGGTGCACACGATGGCTATTATAAGGCTTGTACGGTGCCGGGCCAAGCCACATATCATAATCAAGCTCGGCAGGAATAGCCTCCGGCTGAAGGTTTTCTTTTCCTACCCAGTAGAATTTCCAATCGAAGCCTGTATGCCTACTGATCGTAACCTTTAATGGCCAACCCAGCATACCGCTCTGCACCAACTTCTTTAGCGGGCGAACCGGTGTTTCCAATCCATAAAAATTATCAGTGAAACGAAACCATGTATTCAAACGAAACTTCGATCCATATTGCTTAACGGCCTCCATCACACGCTTTCCTTCTCCTATGGTACGGGTCATGGGTTTCTCGCACCAAATATCTTTTCCGGCCTTGGCCGCCTCCACAGACATTATACCATGCCAATGGGGAGGTGTTGCTATATGAACAATGTCAACATTTTTGTCTAATATCAAATCGCGGAAATCGTGATATGCTGCAATATTATCAGTTACAAGGTGTTTTCCCAACTCCAGATGTTTCTTATCCACATCACATACAGCAACTAACCTTGTGCCTGCATAATTCACATGACCACGCCCCATACTGCCTGTTCCTATAATTCCCTTAGTCAACTGATCGCTGGGAGCAATGTAGCCTCTACCCATCACATGACGAGGAATAATAGTAAGAGCTGCTGCGCTTCCTAAAATTTTAAAAAAGTCTCTCCTATTTGTTTTCATGATATAAAATAAATTGATAATATTTCGATTTTAAGAATACCAGGGCTAAATATCATTATGTCATATTCACCCGATGACAGGCACAAAAAAACAGATGGAATTCACCACATGTATTACAAAGATAACGAAGTATAGCAAAAATAATAATTAAAATCAGAATTATATAGGCAAAATTCACAACCGAAAATTTGTGCAAAAGAATAGTATATTTTCTTCATTTGCCAGTTCTCTATAACGACATCCTAAAGACTAAAACAGGATGCTATAATTAACGCTATGATGCATCCTTTCTAAAATAAAAATCCCTATAAACTTTCTGTCCATAGGGATTCAATAAATCTCCAATATCTACTACACAGCAACGTCTGCCCAAGAAGAACGGAAGCTTTTCCGATATTGAGCCGGAGTAATCTCCATAAAGCTTATAAACTGACGGCGAAGATTTTCACCTGTCTTTAGCCCGCAGTTATCGGCTATTTCGTCAAGAGATAATTGTGTTTCGATAAGATGTTGGCTGGCATTTTCTACACGCAGTTTATTGATAAACTTAGCTGGGGTTACACGCAATTCGCGTACAAAGACACGAGCAAAATTACGAGGGCTCATTGCCGCATATTCTGCCATTTTCTCTACCGTAATGTCTTCTCTCAGGTGTTCAAGTATCCACTCACAAACCCTTCGGATAGTTGGGTTTCCGATCATTTTAGAATCTAAGTATGAGCTGAACTGTGCCTGATTGCCGGGGCGTTTCAGATACAAGACCAACCAGCGGGCGATATGCAGAGCAAACGACTGTCCCAGATCTTCTTCGATGAGAGCCAAAGCTAAATCCATACCGGAGGTAATACCTGCCGCTGTATAAATATTTCCATCCTTAATAAAAATACGTGCTATCTGCACATTTACTAAAGGATACATCTGTTCCAACGCTTCATTTCTCGACCAATGGGCAGTCGCTTTTTTTCCATCCAGCAATCCTGCTTCGGCCAGAATAAAAGCACCCGAACAGACCGAACACATCCGGCGAGTCGTTTTCGCCTGATCTTTGATCCATTCTATCATCTCAGCCTTCAGGTTATCTTTAAGATGGCGAGCCAGTCCTGTTACAATCAGCGTGTCAATCGGATAATCTATTTCGGTATAGCATCCTTCACTTAATATCGATAAACCCGAAGATGTATCTATCTGTCTCTCCTTACCCATAGCTATGACATGCGTCTGATACGTGAAATCAATATTCTTATCTACCAGATCAAACTGTTCGATTGCTTTGGTAAATACCTCCAATGGGCCCACCATAGTCAGCAGGGTGGAATTGGGAGGAACCAGAAACACAATATGCCTTATTTTTAACTGTTTACTCATCTGTTTTTATATTTTAGAATCTAAAAATAAGTATTATTTAGTAAAATCAATCCGACTTGGCAGGATTTGTATATTTTTTGTCATTTCAGACAAAGATATTATAATGTATCTTTGTAGTACTAAAAAGAACAAGATATTTTATCATTTAAAAACCAATTCATTATGAAAGCAATTAAAGTAGGTATTAATGGTTTTGGACGTATCGGACGTTTGGTGTTTAGAGCTGCTCAAAGCAGAAGTGATATACAAATAGTTGGTATCAACGATTTGATGGATGTTGAATATATAGCTTATATGCTCAAATATGATAGCATTCACGGACAATTTGATGGATCTATTGAGACAAAAGAGGGCAAACTTGTTGTCAATGGAAATACAATCCGCATCTCAGCAGAGAAAGATCCTGCCAACCTGAAATGGAATGAGGTTGAAGCCGAATATATAGTAGAATCTACAGGGTTATTTCTTACTAAGGAGAAAGCGCAAGCACATATTGCAGCAGGTGCAAAATATGTAATTATGTCGGGCCCATCCAAAGATGATACTCCAATGTTTGTTCCGGGAGTAAATGACGACAAGTATGTGAAAGATACTCAGTTTATATCCAACGCATCGTGTACTACGAACTGTCTGGCATTGGTAGCCAAAGTACTGAACGACAAATTCGGCATAGAAGAAGCGTTGATGAGTACTATACACTCAACCACTGCAACTCAAAAAACAGTAGACGGACCATCGTTGAAAGACTGGAGAGGAGGACGTGCAGCTTCGGGTAATATCATCCCATCGACTACAGGAGCCGCAAAAGCAGTAGGTAAAGTGATCCCTGAACTCAACGGAAAATTAACCGGTATGTCTTTCCGCGTACCAACCCTTGATGTGTCTGTTGTGGATCTGACTGCACGTTTGTCTAAGCCGACTTCTTACGAAGAAATTTGTAAAGCAATGAAAGAGGCTTCGGAAGGATCATTAAAGGGTTATTTGGCATATACAGCCGACGAAGTTGTATCGTCTGATATGATAGGTAATCCGAACACTGCTATTTTTGACGAAAAAGCGGGGATTATGCTTAGTCCTACATTTGTAAAAGTAGTAGCGTGGTATGACAACGAATGGGGATTCTCTTGCAAAGTATTGGATTCTATCGCTGCAATGAAAAAAGTAAACGGATAAGAGCAAATACAGTTAACAGATTAATAAGAGGCTATTCCTTCCAGGGAATAGCCTCTTTTGATTAGACTGATACCAATACAATCTTACTTACCTGATAGTTTTTTACCTTTTTCTACATAGCTCATATCACCAAAAGACTCCAAAGAGAATTTTCCATCTTTATAAATCAATTTACATACAGCAGCATTACCCATATGACTAGCTTCCGGCTTCTTTCCAAAACTGTCTAAGTCGGATAAAAATATACCGATAGACATACCATGTCCAACAACCAGAATATTTCCACCGCCATTCTTCGCTTCTTTTTCAGCAATCTCTCTTAAAGCTTTTTGTCCCCTGACTTTTACTTCGTCGTAACTTTCTCCGATTCCCAAAGTTTCCAATGCCTTGAAAGAATCCACCATATCTTTTAATAGTGCGGAATTTTCCTGCATCGCAGCCATCATATCTTTATACGACTTATAATGCAAATATAAAGCTGCATCGTTCCACATCTTAAGGTTAAACTCACCTTCATAGCTGCCAAAGTTTGTTTCACGAATTTGAGGCACTTCTACGATAGCCATATCTTTTTGTCCCTTTGCATCCAAAACAATACGTGCTGTTTGGCGTGCACGCCCCAAGTCACTCGAATAAGCAGCTTTGAAAGGAATGTCTTTCAACCCCACACCCAAAAACTCTGCTACTTCCACTCCCGGAGGAGTTAATGGAGCATCGGCCCATCCCTGTACCCGATCCATTGTATTTAAAATTGTTTTCCCATGACGTGCGATATAAATAACCACAGCATCATTTTTTGTTTGTTTCTTTTGTGCAAAAACGCTTGGGACAGAAATCAATAAAATTGTAATCAGAAGTATTTGTATTTTTTTCATAATCTTATACTTTTATTATTTATTTCAATATGGTTAGTGGCGTTATTTTTAATACTGGCTTTCTTAAACCAATTCTTATATAACTACTTAAACCTTAAAGCAACCGTCTTCCTATACTCCTTATTCTTTAAAGATTAATAATACAGGATAGTGATCAGAGTAATGATCTGTAAAGTTATCCTTCATTATTTCGCATTTTACTATGCTATTCTTCAGATTAGAGCTTACGTATAAATAATCGTATCGTAGAGGAAATTTAGATTGGTCATAAAACAATTTAGTAGGAGCTGATGCGACGAATTGAGGATAAGATACCTTAAGTGCATCGACAAAGCCAAAGTCTAAAATTTTCTGTTGAATAGAATAATCCAATTCATCATTTTTCCCTAAGTTTTTGTTGTGAGGCCTTTTCTTTCTGTCTTCATGTATAAAGTCACGCAGTTTATTATCAGCATACGCATTCTTATCGAGTGGTGAAACAGAATTCAGATCACCTATTAAGAACCACTTCCAATCACTTGGCTTCGACTTTATTGTAGCCAATATCTGATCTATTTCATATCCTCGCTTTTCTGACGAAAATGGATGAAAATGTGTAACTACAAAGTGAAGCCCTTCTATTTCAGCAATAAGGAAACCATGAGAAGCATTTTCTACTACACGAACAGCATTCACTATTGGATATTTTGACGTAATGGCAACAGGGAAACTGATAGATCCATCTGCAGCCGGTTCTCTTACTATAAAAACATACGGGTGTCCATAACTTTCTGCAAATTTTTGAAGATTATTAGGATTGGCACCTTTTGGTGCAAACTCAGGATTCTGCTGCGTAAAACCATTCATTTCTTGCAATGCGACAATATCAGTATCTTGTGCTCTGATCCATTCTGCAAATTTGGATTTATTTTCAGTCGAATCTTTTTGCATCCCCCAGTATACATTGTAACTGATCAGTTTCCATTCTTTCTTTTGGGCATGCACCTGAAAAGAGAATATACCGCATAAGAATAATATAAATAGTGATTTTAAATATTTTCCTTTCATATTTTTTTGTTTTTAGCTTGAATTAGCTATTTAAATTTAAAATCTAATTCTTGTTTTAAACTCTATAGTAAATGGGCGAATATATGTTCCTACAAGAGGTTTGTCATATAATAATTTTGCCCCTTCAGCAGTTGTAGTATTTGTTCCGGAAATAGAACCTTGAGCACCACTTTGTCGCAATACATTTACGGCATTGATACTAAAATCCACATTCTTATCATATTTGTAGTTGAATCCGGCAAATGTTTCCCAACGCCCGGCAAAGATCAACGTATTAGGATAGTTTGCATACTCTTTACTGAAATAGCGTGCACTAGCCCATAGCCTATACTTTCCTCCTGCGCCCCATGTATAGCTTGGGTCTATTTCTATCAATGTTTTTGACACACTACGAGCAACATTTCCACTATTGTCTACAGTCTCACTATATGTAGATGTATGTCCGGTCTGACTTTCGGCTTCGTAGTTGATAGTCATTGCATAATTCTCATATTTAGGATTTTGCAGTGTAAGCAATAAGTGTAAATTAAATCCTTTGAATGGAGTAAATAATACATCTGTAGTCCAACCCACTGTACTTACATCATAGCTACTGGTTTGTTTGGTTGTAGCAGAGAAGGTCTCACCTGGGAATTTACTATCAGTCCATGTTGCATTGAATGTAGAATTATTTTTGAAATTTGTACGTTTAATTTTAGTTACTTTAGACACCAAGCTGATCATTGAATGATTAAAGTAAACACCGGCAGAAAATCCCGGGATTTCACACTTTTCGATAGATGGGTCATCGGCTCCTGCATATGCACTAAGCTTTCCGGCCTGCTGGATATAATATACATCAGCCAAAAAGCCTAAGTTTCGGAATGCTTTATATGTAGCACTTGCTGTAGCTGAAATATTATACCAGTCTTTTTTGACATCAGTGGTTTTACCTGATAACCAATTTGTTCCTGAGGCTTTTCTATCTTCGGCTGTATACCAATCTCCATCAATACGTTGCCATTCTAGACGGGTTCCCATATCTAATATGAATTTATCGGATGGATTCCATTTTTCTGTTCCAACTAGTGCCATTTTATTATCTATGCCATTGTAATATTGCATAGCACGATTATGTGAGCTATTACCATAAGCATCTCCTTGGCTTACCCATCCATATCCGCCAGAAGAAAGAGCACCCCATTTCTGTTGAATAAGTTTTCTCGGATTAGGTGTCACCTCAAACAAATAGTTATATGTAGAAGTTACTGCTTTATCTACGTTATAGTACCAGTTATGAAATCCAACCATCCAATGATGTTGTTTCGACTTTTTACTTAACTCTAGGCGAGCCATCACCGTATTTTTTACAGATCGAGGTGAATAAATCATTAACCCTTTCTGCACAAGACCATTATAAATAGAGCTGGGGTCTTCTGAGTAAACATAACGAGAATCTCCTTCTTTAGGGGAAACTCCAGGTCTGATACCTTGAGTCATACTAGTAAGATAAGGATTATACATACCGGAATTAGCATAGTGATAACGGAGAGTATAATCTAGTTTCATCCCATTATTAAAATTGTGGTCTCCCATGAGATCAAAAACATGAGATGTGGAAGCTGCATCACTCATTGCATCCCATACTACTTCTTTACCCGTAAGTGGATCAATAGCATTGATAATGCCGGATTGTTCAAGGTACGAGTCGCGTCCGATTCTAAATCCCGGCAATTTGTCTACTGTACCATCCTGACGGTAGATATAAGGACTTTGTTTAGCTGAAATAGACTGACTATAAGCATATTTATACTGCAGCCCAATCTGCCCGTTGGTATATCTTTTGTTAATAACTCCTTTGTATATTTGCGTTTTATCAAGGAATTGTGAAATATTAGAACTAAATGTACCCGGATCCATATTAACAAAAGCCGTTAATGAATAATAGAATCCATTTTTTACTGGTCCACTTATACTTACATCTCCACGTAACAGTCCGTAAGAGTTTGTAGTAAATGATGCAGTCCCTTTGAATTTATCTGTTCCTCGATTTGTCAATGTACTAACAGACACCCCAACATCACTTGCTAAAAGAGCCGTTTCTGATACGTTCAATACACTAAATTTAGCAATCCCCAGATCGTTACGCCATACTGCTGTGGGAGTTTGTCCCATAAAATCATATACTACCGGTAAGCCGTTTTCTAAGATAACCGTTCCTCCCACACTAGCAGGCAAACCAATATTTACAGCACGGGGTCCATTATCAGCAGAAGCATTTAACATCATGTTCGATGTTTTTCCGGCAGTTGTAGTTGTTGTAGGTTTTACTGTATCAGTCTTTGCTATAGCTACTCTTTGAGCCTTTATTCCTGTAGTACCAGAAATCGCCATTAAAGCAATTAAACCGAATTGTCTTAAAAACTTGTTTTTCATATTTTTTTAAATTGAAGAAATTAATGATTTGAATACAAATAGGTTTTTATTTAGTTATCTATGAGTAATTTAGCCCTTAACACAAACTCAATTTCTATTATTCTCCTCTACTCCTATCCTCTGCTGTTAAATACTGAGCTAACTTTACATATCCTCATGAAAATATCGCAAGGAATATATCGGGTTTTATATATAGCTTAAGGTTTATACTAGGAAACGATGTTCAAAGCCGAGGTTGCGAAAGAGGTTATGTAGTGTATAATGCTTCACATTTTTTAAAGAGAAATTTTGTATTTTCTGTAATCTTGTCTGATGCAAATATATTTTAATATTTTTAAGGAACATAATATTATGCGTAATAAAGACACATATATGTTTTAAAACATAATTGTGTACATAAGACGCAAAATCTAATCATGAGAATCTTATTTAGAATTAATGGAATATTCTCAAAAAAATACAGTTTCGCATATTTATTCTTTTATTCGAGAAAAGTAAAAAAACATTAAAAAGATAGAATTAAACACATTTAATCCATACCCCTACAATCCTATAACTAAGTGCAGAAGCCATTTTTTTCTTATAGAAACGCCTCATATTGATTATCTATAAGAGTAATAGTTAAAATCGATAAAACTTATCTTGTTCTCATTTGTTTATAGGGTGATGTGTAATATACACATTGCAAAACGAACTTTTTTTGACAACTAACAATCAATAGATAGACTATGGAATTTGATATCGCAATTATCGGTGGAGGTCCGGCAGGGTATAATGCAGCCGAAATAGCTGCATCGAACGGATTAAAAACTGTCCTTTTTGAAAAGAAATACATCGGAGGTGTATGTCTCAATGAAGGATGTATCCCCACAAAAACACTTTTATATTCAGCCAAAACACTGGATAGCATAAAAAATGCAAGCAAATACGGAATTACATTAGACAACGCCCCTTCTTTCGATGTATCAAAAATAATTGACAGAAAGGATAAAGTCGTAAAAAAATTAACGGCGGGAGTCAGCTTTAAATTATCATCATACGGTGTTACTGTAGTTAAAGATACAGCAACCATCACCGGGGAGAAGGATAATAAGATCAACATTTCGAGTGGTAAGGAAACCTATTCAGTAAAATATTTGCTATTATGCACAGGCTCCGAAACTGTTATACCTCCGATAAAGGGGTTGTCTGAAGTAAATTACTGGACATCGAAAGAAGCCTTAGAGTTTGGAGACTTACCAAAATCACTTGCAATCATTGGTGGTGGTGTTATTGGTATCGAATTCGCTTCTTTCTTTAATAGCATGGGCGTAGAAGTCAATGTTATAGAAATGATGCCTGAAATACTCGGAGTAATGGACAAAGAAACATCAGCCATGCTTCGCAGCGATTATGCAAAGAGAGGAATTAAATTCCATCTGAATACAAAAGTTACAGAGGTTACAAAGAAAGGTGTAGTTGTAGAGAAAAATGGAAAGACTCAAACAATTGAATCTGAAAAGATACTGGTAAGTGTGGGACGTAGAGCTATTACCACAGGATTCGGACTGGAGTCTTTAAACGTGGAGCTTCTCAAAAACGGTGTAAAAGTTAATGAGTATATGCAAACCAGCCATCCTCGTATATATGCCGCAGGAGATATTACCGGCTTTTCGTTACTGGCTCATACCGCTATCAGAGAAGGAGAAGTAGCTATCAGCCATATTCTTGGCGAAGATGACAAAATGAGTTATAAGGCTATCCCTAGTGTCGTTTATACAAACCCGGAGATTGCAGGAGTAGGAAAGACTGAAGAAGAGTTGACAGCAAAGGGAGAACCTTTTCGTGTGCTCAAATTACCGATGGCGTATTCCGGGCGATTTATTGCAGAAAATGAAACAGGAAGCGGACTCTGTAAAATAATAGTAGACGATAGCGATCGCATTATAGGATGCCACATGCTTGGTAATCCGGTATCAGAATTAATACTGCTGGCAGGGATTGCGATAGAAAACGGTAACACTGTAGAAGAGTTCCGTAAACATGTATATCCGCATCCAACTGTAGGCGAAATTATACACGAGACTTTATTCTCTTAACAAAATGCTTTGTATTAACAATACATATACCGACGCTTGGTTCAACATGGCCAGTGAAGAATATCTTCTGAAAAATTTCTCAGAAGAATTTTTCATGTTATACCAGAATGAACCGTCAGTGGTTATAGGCAAGTACCAAAATGTATTGGCCGAGGTTAATCTCGACTTTATACAAAGGAATAATATCAAAGTAGCACGACGCTCATCGGGAGGAGGAACTGTATTTCATGATCTAGGTAATTTGAACCTGACCTTTATAGAAAACAATAAAGGCATAGGCTTTCACCGGTTCACAGAAAGAATAGTTATGCTTCTATCCACTCTGGGCATCCATGCTGAGGTAGACACACGCTTGGCAATAAACATTGATGGACTCAAAATATCGGGCAGTGCGCAATGTGTACACAAAGACAGGGCTATGTTTCATGCGACATTACTTTTTTCATCCGACCTCAACAGACTCACTACTACGCTTGAAAGTGATCCGAAGCAACTGGAAAATAAAGTCGATAAGCGGATTTATGTCAAGTCGGTAAAAAGTCCCGTTACGAACATCCTTAACCATATAGATAAGCCATTAAATATAAATCGTTTCAAAGATTATATCATGGCTTATTTCATGAATGAGAAAAAGGGAAATTCTATTTATCAATTCACGAGTGAAGATGTTTTAAATATAAAGAAACTGGTGAATGAGAAGTATGGAACAGATGAATGGAATTATGAAGGAAAGAAACCTAGAGTATCGGAGCAAGCACTTCAATCTATAATTTAAAAGAAATTACTATAAAATATAATACAATATAAACCATGGCAAAATTTGAAATTAAAATGCCCAAATTGGGCGAAAGTATAACCGAAGGGACTATCATTTCGTGGTCGATCAAAGTTGGGGATACAATTAACGAAGATGACATTTTGTTTG
>NZ_JAIXHZ010000081.1:0-11960 GCF_043392705.1 Dysgonomonas sp. Shenzhen-Wh21 | reverse complement strand
GGTGACAAAAGTGACACTTTTGATATTGTTTGATACCTTTTGAGTTTTTTATTAAATCTTCTCTTTATTATTTTTGAGCTCTCTCGCAATTCAATAATCCGGAGGTATATATATAAGATAAAAACGCCAACCAGAAGTTGACGTTTTATGAATACTGAAATAGTTTTTGTATTGTGTGTTATGCCGGAGCATTTTGTTTATTAGCCTTTTGTGCATCTGCAAGTATCTGACGTCTTTCTTTTCTGAAATTTTCACGCAAATCAGATAGCTTTTGTTTTTGGGCAGCCGGAGCAATGCGGCTCATTTCTATAGCTTTTTTTTCTTTAATGTAGTTTTCTTTTAAAGCATTTAATTTTTCTACACTGGCATTATCTAATTTCATGCCTTTTCTACTTCCATAAGTAAAAGTTTTGTCCTTTGAGAAATCTTTTCTGATATCTCTTAGTTTGCTTTGTTGCTCAGGGGTATAGATTTTATTCAAATCGTCACGATGTTGTATCGCTAGTTCTTTCGATTTGCTTCTGTAGTTTTCATTTATTGCTCTTATTTGTTGCTTTTGTTCATTCGTAAGGTTGAGGCCCTTCAAGTCCTTTTTGTATTGTATTGCTAATTCTCTTTGCCTGTCGTGCCTTTTACCTCTCATACTCATTTCCTTCTCCCTTTTGCTTTGCAGTTCTTTCAGCTTTGTTTGTTGTTCAGGAGTCAGAATGTTGTTTATAGCATCACGGTGTTCTCTTCTTAGTTCTTTAATTTTAGTCCTTCTATCTTCTTTCGAAATATTTGAATTACTTCTCAAATCCGATATTTTTGCTCTGAATTCATTATTAGCAGAATCCACTTTTTGTTGCTGTTCGGAAGTTAAGTTTAATTCCTGCGGTAAAGAAAATCCCCGTTTACTACGCCTTCCTTCTTGTGCACTAACTATTGTTAGCGAAGTAAAAGCCAATATAGCTAATGATAAAAATAATCTTTTCATGACCTTTCGATTTTTAATTGTTTCATGATACTTAGATGTATATAACTTCTTGAGGTTTAATATGAAATATTATTTTAACTTTTTATTATATGTTTAGTAATGATTAATTTCTTCTTTCTTATTAGTTCTACAGAGCTATTCCCAAGGGTTTCGTGCTATGTAATTCCAGCTTGTGATCAGTGTGATATATAATATAATTTAACAATCAGTTAATAATGTGAAAACAATAATTATGCCTAACGGTATTTTGATTAACTTGCATAAAATAGATAAGATAAATCGATAAACTGATATTTTATGACTTGGGATAGATTTGCGATTGCATCGAATGAAGAAAGAGGAGAGTTAGATAGTATTCAATATTTGGAGTCGGGCATAACAAAATATACATCAATAATTAGAGATAAAATATCAAAATCAGCATCATTGAAAATTGATTTTTCTGAAGAATGGTCATTGTTTGCCGGAACTTCGATTGAAGAAACTGATTATATGCAACCAATAGCAAAAGGACAGGGGAGAGGTGTTTTTCCCTTGACTATATCAGACCCAAGAAGATACTACTTTGTGTTAGCTACTGCCAACGAAAAAGTTATATTATCTGAACAGCACTTGCCAATGGCAGGAGGATACAATTTTAGAGATTTAGGCGGTTACAAAACACAAGACGGTCGTCGTGTGAAATGGGGTAAAATATTTCGCTCAGATGATCTTCATGATCTGAATGATGTAGACTTGGCTTATCTGGCTTCTATTCCTTTGGTTTCTATCGTAGATTTCAGGTCTGAAAAAGAAATGATGCAAGCTCCGGATAAAAATCCGGTTTCGGTAAAACAGAACTATCCCTTGTGTATAAGTCCCGGAAATCTTATGGCTGTAGCAACTTCTAAAGATGATTTGTATAAACTTTCAGTAGATGAAGCGGACACCCTGATGAAAGGAATGAATACTCTTTTGGTTACAGATCCGTTATGTATAAGCAGATACCGAGAGTTATTCAGATTGCTTCAAAATGAAGAAAATGTTCCTCTTATGTTTCATTGCTCTGCCGGGAAAGACCGTACAGGTATGGCGGCAGCTCTTGTATTATCGTCTTTGGGCGTAGATGAAGAAACTATATTGGACGACTATTTGCTTTCTAATTTCTACTTAGCAGATAAATATGCCGAATATAAAAATGCCTCTCCTGCATTGAAGTCTTTATTTGAAGTCAAACCTGAATTTTTGAAATCAGGCTTGGATACGATTAAAAAAGAATACGGTACAATAAATACATTTTTGAAGAATATTCTGAATGTGGATATTGAAAAAATGCGTAAGCTGTATTTATCTTGATAAAAAGACGCTGGTGTAAAAGTCGATGTAGTCGGAGATGTTTCACTCCGTTGAACATGATGAGAATATTGAAATTACATTTAACTCACATCTTTCTCTCTAAATAGCTTTGTATTTGAATTCTTTGGCTAATACTCCATCATAGTATTGTTTGATAGGATAGTTTTCGGCATCATACTCGTATGTAATATCCTTGGTGTCAGTTCCAAACCTCGAGTCTAGTGTAGTAGCCTCAATAGCATTGTTGTGACCTAAAAAGTCGCTACACCATTTCATATTATTCATATGTAGTGTCCAAAACCAGAGGGGTAAACCTTCTATGCTGGAAAAGATAGACTTGTTCGTATCAAAAGAGTAATCAACCACTATATCTTCTTTACCCGAAATTGAGTGAACTGAATATTTTATAAGATTATTGTGATTGTCGTACGAAAATGCTTCCCATAAATTTCCATCTTCAAATGTTGTTTTACTCAATCTATCTGAGTTATCTGTATAAATCTTATTATATTCTGTTATTTTACGGAGCTGTTTACCGCTGCTTTTAACTTCTTCGGTTATGTAGTCGTTATTATCATACATAAATTTTGAATTGTTAATAGCTTCTCCTCTATCTCTGTTTATAAGGCATTCGGCTAGTTTCCCATTTTTGTCATATTTTAGAGTGAATTCCCTAAAAATAATCGGCCCTTTTTCTTCGATATATATTAATTGATTTTTTGAATTATATTTCAGGCTAACAACTTCTTTCGATTGTATAGAATTTATCTCTATAATCAACTTTTTTGTTTGGGCATCGATGCTAAAATTCAGACAAAGTAAACTAAAGAGAACAAGGGCAAGAGTTTTTTTCATATATGTCAGATTCTAAAAAATAATATATTATGAACGGTAGTTTTAAAAGTTTAGTATTGGTTGTAAAACATTTATTTGTGTGATGATTCCTTTGAATGAAAAGACCAAAAAGAAATAGCCTGATTTTATAGTCAGGCTATTCTAATATTTGTCAATTCAGATCAATTAATCATATTCATTCCAAGCTTTAATTTCAAGCTCATCTACATTCATCTTACAGAATGCCTGTATAAAAGCTGATGCAAGGCGCGAGTTGGTAAGCAATGGTACATTAAAGTCTATCGCTGCACGACGGATTTTATAACCATTGTCGAGCTCACTGGTTGTAAAATTCTTAGGAATATTTACGACAAGGTCGATCTGCTTGTTGTGTATCATTTCCAATGCATTTGGCTGTTGATTGTCATTTGGCCAAAATACCTGAGTTGCAGGGATTCCGTTTTCTACAAGGAATCGTTGAGAACCTCCGGTTGCATATAACTCATATCCTTTTTGGTGTAGAAGTTTTGCTGCTTGGAGTAACTCTACTTTCGATTTAGCCGGGCCGGTTGAGAACAATACGGTCTTTTTCGGAATCTTGTAACCTACAGACAGCATTGATTTAAGCATCGCATCGTAGAAGTTATCACCGATACAACCTACTTCTCCGGTCGAAGCCATATCCACTCCTAATACAGGGTCGGCTTTTTGCAGACGTGAGAAAGAGAACTGAGATGCTTTGATTCCCACATAGTCAAGATCGAAATCATTCTTATTGGGTTTCTCTACTTTTTTGCCAAGCATCACCTGAGTAGCCAGTTCGATAAAGTTTATTTTCAAAACTTTAGAAACAAAAGGGAAGGAGCGGGATGCTCGCAGGTTACACTCGATTACTTTAATCTCGTTATCCTTCGCTAAGAACTGCATGTTGAAAGGTCCTGATATCTGTAACTCTTCAGCTACTTTGCGGGCAACTTTCTTTATGCGTCTTACTGTTTCTATATATAGGCGTTGAGCAGGGAATTGTATTGTCGCATCTCCCGAGTGAACTCCTGCAAACTCTACGTGTTCTGAGATTGCGTACATTATGATTTCACCTTTGTTGGCTACAGCGTCTATCTCTATTTCCTTTGCATTTTCAACAAATTCGCTCACTACTACCGGATGTTTCTTTGAAACTTCGGCGGCTAGTCCTAAGAAGTTTTCCAACTCCTGATCGTTAGAGCATACATTCATCGCTGCACCTGACAGTACGTATGATGGACGGATCAGCACAGGGTATCCAACTTCGTCTACAAAGCCTTTGATGTCTTGCAGAGATGTTAGTTCTTTCCAGCGAGGTTGATCTACACCTATGCGGTCGAGCATACTCGAGAACTTGTGGCGGTCTTCTGCATTATCAATGCTTTTAGCTGTAGTTCCCAGTATGTTAACCTTAGCTGCGTCAAGGCGCATTGCAAGGTTGTTCGGTATCTGTCCACCCACCGAAAGTATTACTCCATGAGGATTTTCGAGTTCGATGATATCCATTACACGTTCAAATGTGAGTTCATCGAAGTATAGGCGGTCGCACATGTCATAGTCTGTAGAGACCGTTTCGGGGTTATAGTTGATCATTACCGATCGATAGCCCTCTTTACGGATACTTTGCAAGGCATTCACCGAGCACCAGTCAAACTCAACCGAAGAACCGATGCGGTATGCACCTGAGCCCAGAACTATCACCGATTTGTGGTCTCCTAAGTATTTCACATCGTTTTCTCTACCATTGTATGTGATATACAGGTAGTTTGTTTGAGCAGGATACTCTGCTGCCAATGTGTCTATTTGTTTTACACAAGGTACTATTCCGTTCTCTTTACGTATACGGCGCACATCGTGCTGAACTCTTTCTACAAGAGTTGGTTCTTTACATACAATCTTCGCTATCTGGAAATCAGAGAATCCCATTTTCTTAGATGTATGTAGTAAGTCTAAAGGAAGAGACTGTACATCGTCATATTTTTCAAGTTCTTTAGAACATTGATATATGTATTTCAGTTTTTGTAAGAACCAATTATCGATTTTAGTCAGGTCATGGATTTGATCTACTGTATATCCTCTCTTGAAGGCTTCTTCGATGCAGAATATACGTTTGTCTGTTGGGTTTTTGAGTGACTCATCCAGATCATCCACTTCCAGAGGCTTGTTAGCCGCAAATCCGTGCATGCCGATATTGATCATGCGAAGACCTTTCTGTATCGCTTCTTCGAATGTACGTCCTATTGCCATTATCTCACCTACAGACTTCATACTAGAGCCAATCTCTCTAGATACTCCATGGAATTTACCTAAGTCCCAGCGAGGTATTTTTACCACAATGTAGTCGAGTGCAGGTTCGAAGAATGCACAAGTAGATTTTGTTACAGAGTTTTTCAATTCGAACAATCCATATCCCAGACCTAACTTTGCCGCAACAAAAGCCAGCGGATAACCTGTAGCTTTAGATGCAAGAGCAGAAGAACGGCTCAGACGTGCATTTACTTCGATTACTCTGTAATCTTCCGATTCTGTATCGAAGGCAAATTGTACGTTACATTCTCCAACGATGCCTATATGTTTTACGATGCGGATGGATAGTTCACGAAGCTTGTGAAACTCATCGTTCGTTAATGTTTGCGATGGTGCTACAACAATACTTTCTCCTGTATGTATTCCGAGCGGGTCGAAGTTTTCCATATTACAAACAGTCATACAGTTGCCGTACTTGTCACGAACCACTTCGTATTCGATCTCTTTCCAACCCTTGAGCGATTTCTCAACAAGAATCTGAGAAGAGTAGGAGAAGGCCTTTTCTGCAAGAGCCCGTAACTCTTGTTCATTGTCACAGAAACCTGAACCTAGTCCGCCTAAGGCATAAGCTGCACGGATGATAATTGGGTAACCTAAGTCTTTAGCTGCCTTTACTGCATCTTCAATTGTGCCAACGGCGTGGCTCTTGATGGTTTTTACATCTATCTGATCTAGTTTCTTTACAAACAATTCACGGTCTTCAGTATCCATGATGGCCTGTACAGGCGTTCCGAGAACTCGTAAATTGTATTTTTCAAGAATTCCTTCCTGAAAAAGCTGTACTCCACAGTTGAGTGCTGTTTGTCCTCCAAAAGCTAACAGGATTCCATCCGGTTTTTCTTTTTTGATAACTTTCTCAACAAAGTATGGAGTAATAGGCAAGAAATATATTTTGTCAGCACTCCCTTCTGAAGTTTGTACTGTTGCAATATTAGGGTTGATAAGTACAGTTTCAATTCCTTCCTCTTTCAATGCTTTCAGAGCTTGCGAACCGGAGTAGTCGAACTCTCCGGCTTCTCCAATTTTTAATGCACCCGAACCAAGGACTAATACTTTTTTTACGTCTATATTTATATCCATTTAAGCTGCTTTTTTATATAGTGGATTATAATTTTTCAATAAATAAATCGAAAATAAAGGCTGTATCTGTTGGGCCGCTACATGCTTCTGGGTGAAACTGTGCCGAAAAGAATGGTTTAGTCTTATGCTTGATACCTTCGTTTGTTCCATCATTCAGATTGATAAATAAAGGCTCCCATTCTGCACTTAATGACGCATTCGCTACCGCATAGCCATGGTTTTGTGAAGTGATGAAGCATTGAGTCGAGTCAACCATCTTTACGGGCTGATTATGACTGCGATGTCCATATTTCAATTTATATATGGTTGCTCCGCCAGCTTTAGAAAGTAGCTGGTTGCCCATACATATTCCGCAGATCGGTTTGCTTCCTTCCATTGCCTTACGAATATTCTTTACAGTTTCTTCACAAAAATCAGGGTTGCCGGGACCATTTGAGATAAACAATCCATCCCATTCCAACTGATTGAAGTCATAATCCCAAGGCACGCGTATTACTGTTACGTTTCTCTTTAGTAAGCTGCGTATGATATTATGCTTAACACCGCAGTCTACTAGAACTACCTTCTTCTCTCCGTTGCCGTATGTCAACACTTCTTTGCAACTTGCAATTGCAACCTGGTTTTCGATATTCGGATCATAAAACTCAATTTCGTTTGCACCTTTGAAAACGATTTTTCCTTTCATCGAACCTTTTTCGCGGAGTATCTTTGTCAGCTCACGCGTATCAATGCCATAAATACCCGGTACGTCGTGCTCTTTTAACCAGTCTCCCAGACTTTTTTTAGCATTCCAGTGAGAGTATTCGTGCGAGTAATCTGAGACGATGAGTCCGCTTACTTGTACTTTTTCTGATTCGTAAAAATCGGAAATTCCGTTGGTAAGTGTATCGTCGGGAACTCCGTAGTTACCAACAAGAGGAAATGTGACAACTAGTATCTGACCTAAATAAGAAGGGTCGGTAAGGCTTTCTGTATAGCCTACCATTGCAGTGCTAAATACAACTTCTCCGGCTTTTGCGGTTTCAGAGCCGAATGACTTTCCTTCGAAAATTGTTCCGTCATCAAGAATTAGTTGAACTGGTTTGTCTAAATGCATCGTTTGTTTATATAAATATGTGGTTAAATAAGCTATTTACAAAGATAAAAAAAAAAGGAACGGGATATCTGTCATATCTGTTCCTTTTATTATAATAGTAAATATTGTATCTTTTTCTTTCTCATTATTTCAAATATTCTAAATATCTCAAGCGAATATCTGAGGTACAAAGTTAAGTATAAAAAATGAGATAAAGTGTCTTTTTGAAATTATAATTTTTCTTTTTTCATAAACTTGATCTATTTTAAATAAAAAAGTGGAGATAAATTACTTATCTCCACTTCTTAGCTATATAAATTGATTTATTTTAATTTAGCCAGCGTCTCTTTAACTCGTTTCATTGCTTCAATGATATTTTCATCAGATGTTGCATATGAGAAACGGATATAATTTGCCGCTTCGAAAGCAAGTCCGCCAACACATGCCACATGTCCTTCTTCTAAAAGGAACATGGCAAGATCGGCCGATGTTTTGATCGATCTTCCGTTGTATGATTTGCCAAGGTAATAGCTGCACTCAGGGAACAAATAGAAAGCTCCTTCGGGTTTGTTTACTTTAAAACCTTCTATTTCGGAAGCTAGTTTTACGATCAGGTCACGGCGACGTACAAAAGCCTGTCGCATATCTTCTACACACTGCTGTCCGCCTAGATATGCTGCCTCTGCTGCTTTCTGAGCAATAGAAGATGCTCCCGAAGTGTATTGACCTTGTAGCTTATTGCAAGCTGCTGCAATCCACTGTGGGGCTGCCATCCAGCCTAAGCGCCAACCTGTCATGGCATACGCTTTAGATACTCCGTTTATAATTACGACTCTTTCCCTGATGTTTTCAAACTGGGCAATGCTTTCGTGTTTACCTGTATAGTTTATATGTTCATATATCTCATCGGAGATTATGATTATATTAGGGTGTTTAGCCAATACATCAGCCAGACCTTTCAATTCTGCTTTGCTGTAGATACTTCCTGTAGGATTAGAAGGGGAGCATAGTATTATAGCTCTTGTTTTGGGAGTAATTGCAGCTTCTAACTCAGCCGGAGTTATTTTAAAGTTTTGCTCTATACCTGTATGTATAACAATACTCTTACCTTCGGCAAGTTTTACCATTTCTATGTAGCTTACCCAGCATGGAGCAGGTATAATGACTTCGTCATCCGGATTAACAACACTTAGTACAGCATTGCAAACTGCTTGTTTGGCTCCGTTCGAACAAATAATTTGTTCAGGCTTATAACTCAATCCGTTTTCTGTCTCCAGCTTCTTACTTATTGCTTGTCGCAACGAAAGATATCCGGGAACAGGAGAATAAAATGAAAAATTATCATCAATAGCCTTTTTTGCAGCCGCCTTTATATGATCCGGTGTATAAAAATCAGGCTCTCCAACACTTAGGTTGATCACATTGATTCCTTGAGCCTTCAATTCGTTGCTCTTTTGCGACATTGCTAAAGTTTCTGATACAGAAAGGTTCGCTATGCGTGCTGATACTTGTGTCATTTTCTATCGATTTTGATTATATGATATTCTTATTTCTATAATTACATAATAGATTAATCTACATTATGTAAGTCATGGCCCATACGTTCTTTTTTAGTATGCATATAAAACTCATTATACTGGTTAGGAGTAACTTCGATCGGTACATTCTCTACAACAGTAAGCCCAAAGGATTCCAAACCTTTTCTTTTTACAGGATTATTTGTAAGTAAGCGCATTTTACATACATTCAGGTCGCGAAGAATTGCAGCCCCAACGCCATAATCGCGCTCATCGGCACGATATCCCAAGTGTAGGTTTGCATCTACTGTATCGTAACCTTCTTCCTGTAATTTGTATGCTTCCATTTTTGCCATCAGGCCAATGCCACGACCTTCCTGATTGAGGTAGATGACAACCCCTTTTCCTTCTTTTTGTATCATCTCCATCGATTTGTGAAGTTGCTCGCCACATTCGCAGCGTTTCGATCCAAAAATATCGCCAGTCATACAAGACGAGTGTACACGAACGAGTATCGGTTCATCTTTATCCCATGTCCCTTTTATAATGGCTACATGTTCTAATCCTGTTGCTTTTTGTTTGAAAGGAATTAGTTCAAAATCTCCATATGCAGTTGGCATTTTTACTTTAGCTCCTCTTTCTATAAGAGATTCTCTTCCGAGCCTGTATCGTATCAGGTCAGCAACAGATATAAGTTTGAGATTGTATTCATCTGCCATTTTTCTCAGTTCAGGCAGACGAGCCATTTCACCATCTTCTTTTTTTATTTCAATCAATACTCCGGCAGGATATAGTCCGGCTAAACGTGCCAGGTCTACAGCTGCTTCGGTATGTCCAATACGGCTTAGTACACCTTTGTCTTTAGCTCGTAATGGGAATATATGTCCCGGACGACCAAAGTCTTCCGGTTTGGTTTCTTTTTTTGTTAGAGCCAATATTGTTTGTGCCCTGTCGTATGCAGATATCCCTGTTGTAACACCATTTTTCAATAGGTCGATTGATACAGTGAAGGGAGTAGAATGCATAGAGGTATTGTTGGTCACCATCATTGGTAAATCTAGTTCGTCACAGCGTTCTGATGTCAGCGGAGCGCAAATCAAACCTCTGGCATGTGTCTCCATGAAGTTTATCTTTTCCGGAGTAATTGCTTCTGCTGCAATTATTAAATCGCCTTCGTTTTCACGATCTTCATCGTCTACTACAATA
This sequence comes from Dysgonomonas sp. Shenzhen-Wh21, assembly GCF_043392705.1. Classification (NCBI taxonomy): domain Bacteria; kingdom Pseudomonadati; phylum Bacteroidota; class Bacteroidia; order Bacteroidales; family Dysgonomonadaceae; genus Dysgonomonas; species Dysgonomonas sp. Shenzhen-Wh21. The sequence goes on along the minus strand of NZ_JAIXHZ010000081.1, from coordinate 1,606 downwards.
ACGAAATTACCTTTTTTAATTTCGTCAATTGCTTCTTCTACTGTGTCCAGTTTAATCTTATCCATTATTATATTATTTCCAGTCTGTTTTTGTCATTTAATTTTTATCATCTCACGTTCTATATTTTTCTTTAAATAAGGATAAAATCCCCAGATAAATATAAAAGAACCAACAATGATGCCAAACATATTTTTTCTTGTCTTTTTGTCAATAGATCTGTAGAAGTCGAAGTAACAAATGAATGATTTTATGAAAAATACAGCATACGCTACTACTATCAAAGACGACATGATAAAGCTAAGCTTTATTATCACTGACAATATAGAGAATAGTATAATAACCAAATAAATAAGCATGGCTATTTTTGCATTTTTCATAAATGCATTAAATATACTTTGAGATTCTACATAGTTTATCTTTTTTACTTTCACATCAAAGAAGCTGGCACCCTTATCTTTCAATATGCTTAATACGAGTTGTAAGGTGTCTTCGTCGTAACTATACTCTTTATGATTCTTCGCTATATCCTTCAGGTTCTCAATACTCATCTCTTGGATATACGCAATCTGATCGGGATTTGCATTGAGTGATGCAAGATCGGGAACAGTATTAATGTCAACCGATTGCTCTGTTTCATATATTGTCTTTTTCTTTAAGCCCAATATTTTTCGGAAGAAGTTTCCATAAGCTTCGGGGTTGAATAGAGCAGAGTCGTTCATCGCCTTATATGTGAGGAATACGCCTAATGGGAAAAGGGCAAATGAGCTTAGCCACATACCTTGCCAAACTTCCCAAACTCCATCGCGTGCCATTTTGTACCCGATGTTATCGATAATATAATAAACGATAAATAGAAGTACAGAGACAACTACCGGCATACCTAATCCTCCTTTTCGTATAATAGCCCCCAATGGTGCTCCGATAAAGAAGAAGATGAGACAGGCAAAAGATAATACGAATTTACGATGCCATTCAACTTTATGCATACGTATATTCTTTTGCATGTTTATTTTCTGCGTGGTCTCCATGATGTTGAACCTGCTGCTTTCGGCTTCGTTTGCAGCAAAACCTACATATCTTGATATTTCATCATTGCTATATGTATTTAGCAATGAGTCAAAATCTATTGTATTTATAGATTTTTTCTTCAAAGGTTCAATTGCTTGTTCCTTATTCGGTAATGCCGTTTCTTCTGTTTCCACCTTTTTGTATGCATCAGAATTGCGATACGTTAAATAGGTGTTTTTCCCTATCACCTTTCTGTCATGTACGTTCACACTGTCAAGTCTGGAACTTAGAGAGTCTATGGAACTCCCTAATTGAAAAATATTTTTTGATATTTGTGTTCCTTCCAGATTAGATTCGTCCATTCTATCAAATCCACTATTGAATGGAATGACTATTTTCTTTTCTTTAAAATTCTCTCTACTATATGGAACAAACTGATTGTTTTGACGTGTTTCGTTAAGTCCGGATTGTGAAAAGTTCGCGAATCGCTGTCCCGAATATAAGTTCAACAAAAGAAAATCTTTGTTGGACGATATGCTCATAAGGGCGGAGTCGCAAACGAATACCGACATATTATCAAACCCCTCGGATGTATCAT
>NZ_JAIXHZ010000080.1:0-1784 GCF_043392705.1 Dysgonomonas sp. Shenzhen-Wh21 | reverse complement strand
GTAAAGCTAAAACGATATTCATTATTTCCAGATTATAGCCAACATAGCCATATTGGTAACCAATTTGCCCCAATCCTCCGGCTCCCACAGCTCCTCCCATAGCAGAATAGCCGACAAGCATAATTAACGTTATAGATACACAGTTAACAATGGACGGTAATGCTTCTGGCAATAAAACCCTTTTCACGATCTGAAATGGCGTTGCCCCCATAGACCGCGATGCTTCTATCAAACCGCCAGGCACATCAATAAGGCTATTCTCTATCATTCGGGCAACAAAAGGAGCAGCACCGATACTCAATGGAACAAGTGCGGCTAAAACCCCTATTGATGTTCCTACCAACGCACGAGTGAAAGGAATCATCCATACAATAAGAATAATAAAAGGTATAGCCCTGAAGATATTTACAACTGTTGATAGGATATTATGCAATAGCAAATTTTCTTTTATCTGTCCTTTGCGTGTTATATACAGCCAAACCCCAAGTGGTAATCCCAGCAAAAAACTAAAAAAACCGGAAACAAGGGTCATGACGATTGTTTCACCTGTACCTTTTAACAATAAGTCGATCATTTCACTAGACATATCCTAAAACACTTACGTTTATATTTTTACTTTTTAAATACTCAACAGCTAATATTTCATTTTCGGGCAAGCCGTGCAATTCTATCAGCATAACTCCAAACTTAACACCCTTTATATGGTCTATTTGAGCACATACAATATTACTGTTTACCTCATACAGCTTCGCAATATCCGAGAGCACGGCATTTGCTTCAGACTGTCCCGATATTTCCAATCGAATGAGCATATGTTTATTATCCACAAATTGCTCTGTCAACCGATCTGAATAATTTGAAGGAATATGCAGCCTTATAGAAGAGTCTATAAAGTATTTGGTTAACTCATTTTTAGGATGTGAAAATATCTCTGCGATTAAACCTTGCTCTATCAACTCTCCTTTGTTCAGGACGGCGACTTCATCACAAATCGTTTTTACAACTTCCATTTCATGTGTGATCAACAATATTGTAATATTCATCTTCTTATTAATATCTTTCAGCAACGAAAGAATTGAATAAGTGGTTGCCGGATCTAATGCACTGGTTGCTTCGTCACACAAAAGGATTTGAGGATTATTAGCCAATGCGCGCGCAATAGCGACACGCTGTTTCTGTCCACCCGAAAGTTTTGCAGGATAATCGTCTGCCTTGCCTTCTAAACCCACAAGAGCCAGCAACTCCAGAACCCGTTGTTTAATCAATTCCTTAGGTGTTTTATTCAGTTTTAAAGGGAATGCTATATTTTCAAATACCGTAGCTGAGGATAGCAAGTTGAAGTGTTGGAATATCATACCTATCTTCCTTCGGGTAGCTGTGAGCTCCGAAGGAGACAAAGTCATCATATTTTGCCCATCAATATATATTTCGCCTGAAGTGGGACGTTCCAATAAATTTACACAGCGAATCAGCGTACTTTTGCCGGCACCCGACTCTCCTATTATACCAAATATCTTTCCTTTAGGGATAGTTAAAGATATATCAGACAGAGCAGTGGAAGACGTATCTTTTCCCTGAAAAACCTTTGTTACATTCTTTATTTCAATCATCTAAATATGTAGATTGTTTCTTTTAATTATTTTGCCAAAAATACACAATCCAAGCTGTTTTATAAAATTATATTTTCAATATTCTCTTTCGTTCTTTACAAACCACAAAATTAACAGTATCGGATATGCCATAAATACCTCATTTATGGTATTTATGATTAGATGAAAGCCTTC
>NZ_JAIXHZ010000079.1:0-39453 GCF_043392705.1 Dysgonomonas sp. Shenzhen-Wh21 | reverse complement strand
TTTCAAATGTTGATACTTCAATCATTCCGGGGCTTATATCTACCTTGCCTGTATTATTCCTCATAATCATGTAGGCTGGTGTTATATCAAGATTAGATCCATTCCCGGTCATGTTTATTTTACAGTAATCGTAAGAGAAGGACCAATACCCAATAACAGTTCCTTCATTATTCAAGAGCTTAATACTTCGTGTGTCCGGATCAATGATTATTCTATTGCCGTCATTGTTACTTTCAAAAACTCCTCTTACTAAAAGGTTTCCTAATGCATCCCAAGATATATTCCTGTTTGCTACGTGACCGCTACCATCTGCACGGAATAAGATAGGTGTTATGCCCGCTACGGCTTCATCTAACGTACCACCACCATAGAGGAAAACATCATCCGGCGCCGTCAAAGCTCCGTTAATTCCGGCACGTTCCACCCATTGACTTGTAGCGTTAGTTGATTTTGCCGATACTGTAGATGCTGTGGGTACATCTGCGATAACATCCGACACTTTGCCGATTTGAGCTTCTTCTTCATTACCTGTGTTCTTTTTGAGGTTCTCGGATATCCGAGTACTAAACTCCTTCCACTGTTCAGAGGCTTGAAACTCTTGTACTGTCTCATAATTAAAGGCTTTGGCTAGGTCTTTCATGTCAAAGCCAAATCTTTTAGTCTTTGCACTCTCGTAAACCCTTACATCAGTACCGTTCACGTTTATTAAGTAGGTCTTAGTTTCTCCGGTATCGGATACTAGCCTTTTGTTTGAAAAATTAATTTGCTCCATCTTTATTTATTTAATTGGTTGAAATGTTTGTCTTTACACAAAATTGTCCGTCTATTATCTGGACCCACTCCGGAACACCTCCGCAATGCATATTCAGGTGAAATCGCATTTCGGGTTCATTGTTGAGCATATCTGTTATATTTTGATAGGCTTGCCCTTTTGCAAATTCGTTTGTAAACTTTATTTCTATCAAGCCTGATCGTTTATTCTTTCTGAATAGCTGTATGGTATCTTTATACCGGGCTTGATAGATGGTGTATTCGGGCGTTTCCTCAACTATTCCCAGATTTGTCATTGATTTCATTAAATATTTATTTTTAATTGTTCTCTACTAATACCTTTACTTGCTGCATATTCCAATAGTTGACCTATATTCTTAAATCCTGGTTGTTTTGGAATATTCTTTTTTGTAATGTTAAGTTTTGATAAGTCTTGAATGTCAGGTTTTGTCAGGTTATCGCTTCTGTTATGTATCATAATACCGTACTGCTTAGCGTAGTAAAATAGCGTTGATATGTTGAAGTTTCGCATTTTCATACAGTCGGTGTACTTCCTATCTGTTGCTTTCTGATCGTATTTTGTTGAATACTGGCTGACAGCATGAAAATAACTTCTGCCCGATTCTCCAAACTCGGATGCTATGGCAGCACCGATCTCTAGCCATTGTTGATAATTCCCGGTAATATCGGTGTGTCGGCTCTGTATTTCTGATATAAGCTTTTCTACATCGTTAGCCGCATTGTTATCATAAACCTTGTTGTATTTCGGTGTGTCTTTCTTCTCTTCGTATAACCGAGTATAAACAGTTGCATTGTCATTGAAGTATGCTTCAGTATCATACGACATAAAGCGAAGGCGGCTAACATTTACACAGCTATGGTCCACTACTATACCGCATCGCTCGAAATCCTCACAGCAGGCTTTAAAATGCTTCCTGTGCTTATTCGGATACTTGATGGGGATAAGTAGAAAATAACCTTTTCCTCCGACCGACAGTCCACAATAAGCGACATAGGGTATTTGTGATATAAGTTTCTTTAGCTCCTGAAAATTGGATACATGGGTATTGTCTTTTGCATCCACATCTATACAGATCGCCCCGCTATGCTCTATCAGAGCCTCGTCTTTACGCTCGCTGAATGTTCCTGATGGAATAAAGCAGGGTATTGATAGTTTCAAGGTCTTATCTTCGGTATTTCGGTATTCCTCAACTTTGCATATAACTTTCTGACTGGTGACAGCCTGTAAAATTGTCGTTGTCGCTATCGGTGTTGTGTCAGTTGCTTTTGCAAATACCGACACATTGCGAGTAAATATATTTATCTTTTCTGTATGCATTTTAGAGGATGTTTATTTTTGACATAACACTACTTTCGTGCGTTGCGTTGCGTTCCCCTTATAGGGGGTAACGCTAACGCACTTAACGCACTCCGTATTAGTATCTGCGTTACGTGAGTTATTTAGCCCACTTAATGCACTTAACGCACGACTAAAAAGGAAATGTATTCTCATATCTTTTGAAGCTGTTTTTGTTCGGATTGTTAGAAACATCCATTATCCATTGTTTCGTTAAATAGTAGGGCACAAAACGTCGGGCAACGCTATTTCCTACACCATACTTACCTGCTATTAAATCCCATATTTGGCGACTACTGTACTCTTTACCCTTTTCCTTGAATATTTCATCTAAAAAGGATAGATGTTCCTCATCTGTAAAGTTATTCGGCTCTATTTTCTTTGGAACATTGGTCGGGTTAGTCGCTAAATCCTCAAATGACGCTCTATCGTTGGTGTTAGAAAATACAAGATTGTCATCCAGTTCCAAGACAAAAGAACTATGTTTGAAATCAGAAGGAAGGTAATTCCCTTTAACTATACACAAATGCCTTAAGTCGGGGTTTGTCTTGTCTGTTCTCAACTCAAATACTAGGCGCATAACAGCTTCAAAAGACTGAGAGCCGATCAAACTGTTCTTAGATGGGGCGTACTCTTCTGTTCGCTTTCCGGTGTGATGCAGGAAAGATATCAGACAATCATATTTCAAAGCAATAGCTTTATACTTGTTCAGGAACTTTCTAACATGCATTGCATCTTTACTGTCTTTTCCGTCAAAGACATCAGAAAAAGAATCTATAATTATCAAATCTGCCGGCTCTTCATCCAATGACTGGCTTAATATCTGGTCGAGATTAACCGTCTCGAATATGTATCTTATGTTATGGTAGATATCATCAGATAAACAAAAGCTTTTATTTTGTTTGTTGAGTAGAAAAGATATCGCATTCTCGTCATCTTCTGTTGATACGACAATAACCGATCTATGTACACACTTATTTATCCATCCTAGAAAATCACGTCCTGATGCGACACAGACGGCTAGTTGTCTCTGAAGTAGGGATTTTCCGGTGTCGCTTGATCCGGCGATAGCTATAAGCCCGCTTTTGGGTACGACCTTTCCGAATAAAGTAGGTATTTCTGTTATTCCTCGCTTCATCAACTCATCCGCTCGAATAACCGCCTTTTCATTTTCTTTCGGAGGCTCGAACTTTGACAGGTCTATAAAGGTCTTTACTTCGTCCGGAACAGCCTTTGATAGTGCTATATCTGCCATTGTCATTAGCCTCTCTTTTTAAAATACCATACTCCGGGTTCTTTGGATATCGGACAAATACCTTGATGTGTTCTTTCTATCAGTCCCTTATCTTCAAGCATACGAGTGAAGCGACAAACATTCGGTCGGGTTACGCCTGTAGTTTCAGCAGCATCGTACATTGTACTATGATTGTTGCTAAAAAACAGATAGATAGCTTGCTTTTGATCGTGAAAGTGCTTATCTTTGATGTGTTGTACTAAAGATAGAGGCTTCCGGTTGGGGGCTTTTTTCTTTTTCATATTATCGCCTCCTATCCTTTATATCGTGAATACTTAATACTCCTGATATCTTTCATAGCAGCCTGTATCTCTTCCGAACGATAACGCACGGTGTTGCCAATGCGAACGCCCGGGATAACGCCCTCTTTAGTCCATGTATGAAGTGTAGGTAAAGAAATACCTAACATATCAGATACTTCTTTTCTTGATAGCATCCGTTTGTCAGGTTCTTTTTTGTCAAAGAATGTAGATAGTTGTTCTTTGACTGCCTCTGCGACTAATTCTCTTAGCTCGCTCTTAGGCGTGGTGTGTAAAATAATTTCTTGTGCCATAAGACAATTAGTTTTGAATTATGGTACAAATAAAGATACAAAATGTTATGGTTTATGGTTACTTGTAAGGTTACAAATTTTATGAAAGCACGCTTCTTTTTTCTTTTTCTATATCCTCAATGATGCTTTGAAGTACGTTTTGTATTTTTGTTAATTCATCATTTTTGTTTATAAGTATTGATATTTCTGAACTCATATCTTGACGAATGCTATTTTTAGAATACCCTGTTAAAATATTTACGGCTTCGCTTATTTTTGTATTTTCAATGCTCCGATTGAACACTCTTTTGTTTTTCATTAATTTAAACAAAACAACAGTTTGTTTTTGAGAGATGACAGGTCTGTCCCATTCAGAAGAGATCCTCACTGTTTTCTGAGGAGATCCGTAAAGGTTTTCGTCTCCGATGTCAAAACATCGGAAAATATCAGACACCTCTCCAAAAAAGAAAATGGACAATTCAGACACTTGATAATCATTATTGTTTTCGCGTATAATAAAACCTTCGTTTATCCGCCCAAAGAAAACATCTCCACTCTTTAGCTCGCCAGCAAGCCCTTTTGTTTCGTCATAACTATTGTCTACTTGTGCTAGTATTTCCCGTTCCTCTTCATCTGTAGGGAGCCTCTCGAAATTAAGAGGATCTATGTATTTTTCATCATATTTATCAAATTCTTTCATCAATAATTTATAATATGAGATCATAGACTCCCTTAGAGGTAAGCGCAAAATTTTATTAGTAATATTAAACAAGAGAGGTTTAATCGTGTATTCTATTTCATCTTCAAGGGAATTCTCTACGCCATTTCTAATAAGCATGTCAAGCCTATCATAAAAGCTTTTTACATTTTCCATAGTTATTTTACTATCATTTTATTAAAGAATGGATGCAATTGTAATTTTCTTGCATTTTCTTTTCCTGTTATCTTTATGTACTTCATAAATACTTTTTCAGTTTTATGTCCGGTGAGTTTCATTATTTGAATAGTTGGCACGCCTGCAAGGAATGCGTTTGTTGCAAATGATCTTCGAGCTGTATGCGCAGTCACTAACTTACATTTAGGTTCTGATCGTTGCACTTTCATATTTCCTTTAATTTCTTCCATCAAGACAGGATCATTGATCTCTGCTTTTTCTGCAATATTTTTGACGTATTCGTTAAACTTTTGATTACTTATCATTTTGGGTAAATTAAAGCTGTGTTTTTCAAGGATCTGTTTTACATACGAGTGTAGAGGAATATCTACTGTTACTCCTGTTTTACTAGTCTTTATTTCAATCGCATCTTTTTTTATATTATTACTTGTCAAAGCTGATAAGTCCGAAAAGCGCAATCCTGTATAAGCCCCTATGATAAACCAATCTCTTACATTGTCTAGTTTCTTGTCGTTCTCCAAATTCAAACTGTATATTTTCGCTAATTCATCATCGTTCAGATATACGGCTGTTGTTTCTTCTTTTGGTCGGGCGAATGCTTTTTTCTGATAATCTATATTCTGATGCAATCCTCTGTCATACGAAGCTCTCAATATTGTTTTCAGAACCTTCACTCTATCTCCTATCGAATTGATAGAATAGCCCTTTGTCTTAAGATATTGGATGAAATTTGCATGAAAATCAATATCTATCCGCTCATAAGTTATCTTAATGTTCTTTTCCTCTTCATATTCTCTTAGATTTCTGGCAGTCTGTTTATATGATTTCATCGTATTGGGTCTCATTCCTGATGTTTCAATATAATAGTCTAAAAATTCGAGAAGCTGCATTTTATTTGATTCAGTTTGGTCTTTATAAGGTTTTAGAACCTTGTCAAGTTGTAACTTTAGTGTTTCATTGGTTACATCCTCACCATCATTTTGCATCTTTCTGAGAACCGATAATGCTTTGTCTTCGATATCCTGTAGCCTTGCATTGAACTCTGGGAATTGCTTAAAACGGTTGTCTTGTTTTGCTCTACCTGCTTTTTTATTCCAAAAAATCGGGTTTATAGAATCGTTGATATAATATTTTAAAGGCAAATACTTTTTTTTGCCTTCGACAATCTTGAATGCACCATAGTTGAGGAAAAAATAAATATTAGTTTTTTTCGCTTTGCTATCCTTAATATAAAATTTAATAGTAGCCATATTGGAGAACCTTATTTTATACAAATATAATAGAATAAATAAAAGGGTAGTAAAAAGAGTAAGAATATTTTTAATTTACCTTTACTTTTTCTTTATTTCATTTAATCGATTATGTTTTAATACTCTGTTATTCAGTTGTTATTTAGTTTAGGGATAGTTAAGATTAATAAAGTTTATGTATTCCCGGCTGTGCTACAGGAGAAGCCGCTGATGAAGCGGCTTTTGTTGTTAGAAAGCCCCATCAGCCATTTTACATAATTCTTGTGAGGTATCTTTTGTATTCAAAGTATATATTTCATTATTAATACTATAAGAATATCACCTACGAATTTTGGAGATAATGTAGACAAAAACTCGAAGAATTTTTAAGCCTTATATAAAAAATGATTTTCAAATATAAAAGAAGCAACTGAAATATTTGACTCCAGTTGCTTCTTTAAGAAAATACTTACATTAAAAATCTAGAAATTACCAAAAGGGATTTCTGCCCATGTCCATCCATATGGACGAACTCCGTTTGGGAAAACTCTAGTGTTTGTTGTTACAAATTTATATTCAGGATCATATGTTCTTATTGACCTAAATGTTTTAGTTTTTCCATTCACATCTATGCTATAATCGAAGACTATTTTAATATCTTCGTTATCAGCTTTTAAGTTGTTGGCTATGTAATATTCTTCAATATAAATAAGCGGTTTCCCAGTTTTGTTATCTTTCCATTTTGGAGGTACATTTCTTGTATTAAAAGTAGATACCATTTTATAAAAATAAGGACCAATCGAAGCACTTCTAACCTCTGTTGTATCATCTTTATAAAGAATGTTAGGAAAACTATTACTTAAAGAATTTATTTTTAATTGATAAGCTGTTAATGATTTATTTTCTAATTTTTCTTTGGTTTTGCTTGTTGTATTATACTTTTCACCACTGGTATGATTCCATAAACGATAAGCACTAACTCTATTAAATGATAGATATGGTACTAAGCTCTCATTGATTAACATATTTCGATCAGGAAAACCCAATTCTTTCTCTACATTTAGAATGAATGAAGATCCATTTCTATAAGTAGGAAGACAATATGATGTGATTTCAATTGTCGGTGCCGCAATAGTATTCCAAATTCCCAATTTAATATTAGGCATAGGTATTTGTAAAGGGGGAATGCTTGTAACAGAGGGCATTTCAGATGTTCCGGTTATTTCCACTTGACCGGTTGTTTTAAGTTGAAGAGTATAGTTTGTGGCAGCATTTGATGAGCTTCCTAAAATAGATCCGAATAGTAGATTACTTCCTAAATTTATTAGCTCTTTAATATCTCCGTTTATTATTTTTTGTAATGTTTCAGTAGCAACACCCTTTAGTGGTTTTTTATCATTGCCTACGCTAATATTGCTGATTATCCAGTCTTTTGCTGATTCTTGAATAATTGTTGCAGTCTCTTTTATAAATGGGTTAGTTGTACTAGAAGTCTTACTTGGAGCACTAATAATAGAGCCAGTGGACTGAGATTGATAGGTGCCACTTAATTTAATACTACTAACATTTTGCTGACGAGCATCAATACGAAGAGTCATATTTGTAGACATATTTGGGTCATATGTAAGCTCTAACTGAAAGCAATTCCAACCTATAGTAAATCCTTTTGTAGTGTTAGCGGTCACATTCATTACACTTACTCCTTTTATTTTAGAGGCAGAGTAATTATTAGGATAAGTAAAATAACCATCGTGGTTGTAAAAAAGTTTTTGATCGCCACCATCAAAAGATATTTCCCAAAAACCATTGTTTCCTCCTGTGATTTTTTCTAGGTAATAAAACCCTTTTAATATACCTGTAAATTGATTATAGAATATAAGATAATTCATATTTGCTCTATCATCTTTCAACCCGTTGAATAAGAGTATCCATCCATCTTCCGCTAGAATATCTTTTCTTATATCATTGGGGATACTAGATGTTGTTGAACTATGCCATGGTACATAAACAGGTGTAGGGTAAGACGGCAATTTAATTTCTGTCCAGTTTTCCCATTCTCCCTTTGGGATAATCAATTGACTACTTTTTATCTTTTTCTCGCCAATGTTATCTTTCATAAAATCATCGTTCATGATGTCATCAGAACATCCGACCATGAATACGCAAATAAAAATTAAAAAGATGTGTTTCATCATAAATATTGTTTAGGGTTAATAGTTTATCAGTAACTAGTAGTTAGGTAAATATACTGTTAATAAAAACAAAAACGTCAAATTGTTAGTTGTATATGACTTTTTTTTCTTAATATTTTAACTAAAGTGCTAATTGTATAATATTTATGATCAACTCGTTTGCACCAAAATATGACTTTTATTTGTTCAACCATTGGCTGTATTTTTGCCACAACTTTGCAATATTGTAAGAATGCACATATTTCTGTACACGAAACTTTATTGTAAGGAGGATGATGGAGGAGTGAGATAGATGATAAACACAACGAAAAAAAGCCCCTTAACCAAAGGAGCTTTATAAATAATAGTGGAGTCTTATTTTACCCGCACCTACCCTCTATCATTAGAGTTTTCATCCGGATTAATTCTGTTTGTGGCAGCCTTTACCGATTTTTCGGAGCTAGGTACAGGATTTTTGATGTTTTTTACTTTTCGGGCATGTTCGTATCCCTCAAATTTATGTTCTTTGGATTGTGTCTTTGATATATCTTCTTTCATGGTTCAATAAATTTAATGTTCGACATACATAGACTAAACAAAACGAATCGGAATAATGTTCTCGGTTCGTTTATTATCTATCTGTATAAAAACAAAAAGGCTGTCATCACGACAACCAATCTTCAATTTTATAACCTAAAGTCTAATACCATGAAAAATACATTACAAAGATAAATTGTCTTCGATATAATAGCAATACCATATTTATGGTAAATTGTTAAGTTATTGATAAGAAGTAATCTGGCTTTTCTGCGATAATAGATCAAAAAAAGTGGCTGAAGGTGTTAAGATTCTTATTTTCATGCACTATCAAGAAACAATTTGATGTTAAGGGCTGTTTTAAGATAATACAGTTTTAATTGCTAATCTAATAAATACTACCATGCTTAACGATGACGATAAATTGAAAAATAGGTCTATGCTCGATAGCAGGCTGGGAGCCCCTATGAAAAAAGTAGAAGGATTGAGTAGTGACATGAAAAAGGCTGAATCGGAACATCTTCATGCCTTCCGCGGAGATATTACCATAAAAGATAGTAAAGAAGACGATCAAAAAAGGACATAAAAAAAGGCTGTCATCTCGACAACCAATCTCAACTTTTTAACCATAAATCTAATACCATGAAAAACACAGTACAAAGATATATTGTGTTTCTGCTCAATACAATACCATATTTATGGTAAATGATAATTAAAAAGGCTTACTTTACTTCATCTGAAAAATAAAAAATGTTAACTTTGAAGATAAAAGTAACAAACGCCTAGATATCATAAACTATGAGAAAAATAGTATTCGTTCTACTAACATTTCTGTTCCTATATTCGTGTTCCGATGGTAATGATCTTGGTAAAGATGATGGTGATGATTCCGGCAATGGGAATAATTCTTCTTCGGTAAAAATCTCTTTAAAGGCAAAGGCACAAGAGGCTAATATCCATACTATGATGGAGTTTTACTTAGTGCCCGGTGAAGACTGTACAATGCTCGATATAATGGAGAGCTACGACTCTTTGGATTGGCGTATAGAGGGAGAAAAAGGACGTCTTAATTTGCTATCTCATGCCCCTGGTTGGATGTCTTTTACTAGTAGGTGGGGACACTGTTTTTATGAAGAGAATCACGGGAGTGTTATTCTTGAGGGTTTTAAGGATGGTAAGGTAGTATTATCCGATTCGGTGAAAATTGATGTATACAATAAACGTGATTTTCTTGGATACAATTGGAAAGATATTACTTCTTCAACACATCGTACAGGAATAGCAAACATATTGAAACCTGAATTGGAAATTTCTTTTATAGAAAGATATATCGATGGATTGCCTTCTTTATATGTTTATTTTGAACCTGCTTGGGAAGTTGGTAGAGATGAAAAATTATCAAAGATTTTTTATACTCAGAAGCAAGAACCCTTGATCCGAAACTATATTTCGAAGCTATACGGCGATCCGAAGTTCAGTTTCGAAAAAGATGCTGACCAACTTGTAGAATCATATCATAAGATATTTAAACAAGAAGAGGATGTTTATACTCCTAGATATGTTTGGCAAACAAAAACAACCAATATTGCCTTAGTCCAAAAAAACGTAGACTGGGGAGACTATGAAGCATATTATATTTATGCCGAACCCAGAAGCAATTGAGAGTCATCTGGCATATAATAAAATAAGACCCATCTCATAAAGGTGGGTTTTGTATTTATTTGTAACTTTAATAGCGATTATAAAACTACCGAAATGAAAAATATACATCTTATCTATTTTAGTCCTTCTCTGTCTACCCGCAAGATAATCCGCAAGATCGGCAAAGAGATGGGTCCAACCATTAAAGAACATGACGTTACAATGGGATTCCCCGATACATTGAACATCGAGAGTCATGATCTTGTCATATTTGGTATTCCTGTTTATGCAGGACGTGTACCTCAATTGGGGGTTAACGCATTTGAGAAGATAAAAGGCGATAAGACTCCCGCCGTGTTGGTATGCGTGTATGGCAACAGAAACTATGACGATGCCCTTCTTGAACTCAAAGATATATCTGAGGCAAATGGCTTTGTGCCCATAGCTGCCGGTGCTTTTATTGCACGTCATTCTATATTCTCGGACGTTGCTGTGGGACGTCCCGATAAGGAAGACAAGCAGGAGATTCAAAAATTTGCACAAGAATGTTTCCGATTATATCAATCTTACGACAAAAACAAACAATATAGCTTGCCAGACGTTAAAGGTAATTATCCCTATCGTGAACCAACACAGGGTGGATATGTCCCTACCGGTGATGATAGGTGCGATGATTGCGGAACATGTGTAAGTCAATGTCCCACAAGTGCCATACCAAGGAGTAATCCCAAAGTGACGAATATGGATTTATGTATCCGTTGCGCACGTTGTATTACTCTATGTCCTGAGCATTCGCGTGCGTTTAGAGGCGAATTATACGAAACGGTTAAAACGAAATTTGCACCACTTATGGCTGTACGCAAAGAGCCGGAAGTGTATATGTGTAAAATATAAAGGCGATATGAAAAGTGTAAAATGGGGTATAATAGGCGCAGGAGCCGTCTGTGAAAGAAAAAGCGGACCTGCATTTTATGAGATAGAGCATTCATGGTTGCGGGCTATTATGCGCCGTGATGCAGAAAAAGCAGCGGATTTTGCCAAGCGTCACGGTGTAAGAAGATATTATACCGATGCCGACCAATTGATCAACGATCCGGAAGTGAATATTGTATATATAGCTACTCCGCCACACTTGCATAAAGAATATGCAATAGGGGTGTTGCAGGCAGGTAAGCCTGTTTATGTAGAGAAACCAATGGCTATGAGTTATGCCGAATGTCTCGAAATGGTAGAAGCGGCAAAGCAGGCAAATCAGAAATTATTTGTAGCACATTATCGCAGAGCACTGCCTTATTTCCTGAAAGTAAAAGATCTGATCGACAGTCAGGCTATCGGTAAGATTTTGACAGTTAATGTTCGTCTCTTCCGTCCTGCCAGTGCTTCCGATATGGATAAGCAGCAGCAGACGTGGCGGCTAAAACGTGAGATAGCAGGCGAAGGTTATTTTTTCGACCTCGCTCCACATACGCTCGATATACTCGATTTCCTTTTGGGTGAGATCTCTGATGCCAAAGGGTATTATAGCAATTTGGGGGGATACTATGACGTTGCAGACACTCTGTCCGCAATTTTACAGTTCAAGTCGGGGGCGCAAGGTGTTGCCGAATGGTGCTTTATATCGTCCGAAAAGTCGAGGGAGGATACCATAACTATTACAGGAACAGAAGGTTCAATTCGTTTCAGTACCTTCCAGTTTACGCCTATTCTCTTATCATCAACCGATAGAGAGCAGTTCTTTATGCCCGGTCAACCCGATCATATTCAACAACCGCTCATTCAGACGATAGTAGATGAACTCAGAGGATCTTGTCCGTGTCCATCCACCGGAGAAACCGCATTAAGAACGGCAAAGGTGATGGATATGATAATAGGAAAGATATAAATTGCTGCGATTTATCTGAGCCTCTTTCTCTCAAAGATAACCCGCGAGCAAGTCCAGTATACTACGACACTTATTGCGCACAGTCCCGAAGCAACCATATATAGTGTTTCAAAGGAGAAATATCCTGTGAGGTAACCACCGACCAGCATACCCAGTGCCAGACCCAGATCGAACCCGATGAGGTAAGTTGAGTTGGCTGTTCCTCGCTGATTATTCTCTGCAAGATTGATATATAGTGTTTGCAGTGCCGGAAACATCATCCCGAATCCCACTCCGATAAACAGCCCCGATATGCAGAAGGCATAGATATTATGAACCAGAGCAAATACAAGGAAAGCAATAGCAACAATAGCCATTGCCGATACATTTACCTCATGTATCTTGCCCCTGTCAACCAGTTTTCCCGCAAATACGCGTGAAGCAATAATACCACCCGCCCAAAACAGGAAGAAAATTCCCGCATTCGGAATACCGAGTCCCTTGCCATACTGCGCAACAAACGGGCCTATCGTACCCCATGCAAAGCAGGGTAGGAGTTGGTTGAGGAATATAGGCCAGCCCTTGATCAGAAAAAAGCGGTCGAACGAAATTTTCTGTCTTTCTACTTTTGTCTTCATCGGTGCTTTTATAAGTGATACGGTGATAATACCCAGTGCACCCATTGCAATGGCGCACCATAGCAATACATCAAATCCGGAATGATTGTATATATGGATGGCTATAAAAGGGCCGATGGCCATCGCTACATTCATAAATGTGCCATAGTAGCCAATGCCCTCAGCTCGCCGCTCGGAGGGAACAACGTCTATCGCCAGCGTGCTCGACGATACGGTAGACAATCCCCAAGTGATGCCATGTATGAAACGGACAACAATGAACAGCAAGACGGTTGTTGCCCAAAAATAGCCGAAGAATATAAGTACATAGCACGAAAAAGCAATCAGCAATATCTTCTTGCGGGAATACAAGTCTACGATAAATCCCGAAAAAGGACGAACAAACATCAGTGCAATGGCATACGATGCCAGCACAATACCCGTTTGAGATTGGGGAACGCCCATCTGTTCGGTAATATATAGAGGAATGGATGGCATTAGCAGATTGAATGAGCATGCCATCAGGAAGTTAGCCAAACATACATTGAGATAGCTTAACGACCAAAGTTTTGCTTTTTGTGACATATACGGTGTTGCCTAAAAACAAAATGCTTCCGATAATCAGAAGCATTCATTATACAATTATTTGATAAATCTTACCTGATTCCTAATTTCTGTTTTACTAACAATGTAGCATTTGTAGCGTCCGGAGTAACGAATGCTATAGACGGATTGGCAAGATCGTAAATACATACGAATCCGTTTTCGATACCTACCTGATAGATAGCATCCTTTAGTCTCTGGCGTAGAGGTTCTATCAGGGCTTTCTCCTGATTTTGGATATCCTCCTGTGCCACTTTCATAAAATCATTGATTTGACGCTCAAGCTCGTAAAGTTCTTGCATACGGCGCAAACGAATATTTTCCGCCATAGATGTCTGATATGATATGAAGTCAGAATATTTTTTATTATAATCATTCTGCATAACCTTCATCTCTTCCTTATACTTGTTATTCAGGTCGATCAACTGATTCGATGCTTTCACCTTTTCGGGCATAGCTTCGAGCAACTCGTTCGAATTAATAAACGCAATCTGCTGAGCAGTTTGTGCTGCCAGATCTTTTGCAAAAAATAAAGGAAGAATTATAAGGGTAGATATAAGAATAATTTTTTTCATCATGATGATTTGTCGTTTCTGTGTGTGACAATTTTCAAAATCTGACGAAGAAATTTTTGTAATCAACCGCAAAACTGATTGATAGTTGTGTGTTTCGGTGGCATGGTTAGTACCACCGACCTTCAAGGCAAGATTTGCTTGTAACAACTATCAATTGGTTTCTTAGGTTAAATCTTTATTATATTGGATACAAAGGTATACAATAATTTAATATTACAAAGTTTTCTTCACTTCTATTTCTTCAAATGGCTCAATAATGTCGCCAACTTTTATATCATTGTAGTTGTGGATGTTCAAACCGCACTCATATCCCGATGCAACTTCTTTCACATCGTCTTTGAATCGTTTGAGCGATCCCAGCTCTCCCGAATAGATCACGATACCATCGCGGATAAGGCGAATCTTGTTTGCACGTTTCAGTTTTCCTTCTTTCACCATACAACCGGCAACTGTTCCCACCTTCGTGATCTTGAACACTTCGCGTACTTCCACATATCCGGTTTGTACTTCTTTGATTTCAGGAGATAACATACCTTCCATCGCCGACTTCACTTCTTCTATAGCATCGTAGATGATAGAATATAAGCGGATTTCAACACCATCCTTGTCTGCGGATCTGCGTGCAGCCTGTGACGGACGCACCTGGAACCCGATAACGATAGCGTCTGATGCGGCAGCCAGCGTGATGTCTGATTCCGATATCTGACCTACGGCTTTGTGTATTACATTCACCTGTATCTCTTCTGTCGACAGCCTGATCAGCGAGTCTGCAAGAGCTTCTACCGAACCATCCACGTCACCTTTCACAATCACGTTGAGCTGTTGGAAGTTACCGATAGCAATACGGCGACCTATATCATCGAGAGTAAGTATTTTCTGTGTACGCAGACCTTGTTCGCGTTGTAGTTGTTCACGTTTTGTGGCTATTTCGCGGGCTTCCTGTTCTGTTTCCAGCACATGGAATATATCACCGGCCTGTGGAGCACCATTAAGACCTAGTATCAGCGCAGGAGCGGCTGGCGCAGCTGCATCTGTAGGTTGGTTACGCTCGTTAAACATTGCTTTTACACGACCGTAATATGTTCCTGCCAATACGATATCTCCTTTTTTGAGTGTACCGTTTTCTACAAGTACAGTAGACAGGTATCCTCTACCTTTGTCGAGAGACGACTCGATAACCGATCCGGTAGCTCTTCTGTTAGGGTTTGCTTTCAGATCTAGAAGTTCGGCTTCCAATAGTACTTTTTCGAGTAGTTCATCTACGCCGAGACCTTGTTTTGCCGAAATATCTTGCGACTGGTATTTTCCACCCCAGTCTTCTACAAGGTAGTTCATTCCTGCCAGTGTTTCCTTTATTTTTTCAGGATTGGCACTTGGCTTGTCTATTTTGTTGATAGCAAACACGATTGGTACGCCTGCCGCTGCTGCGTGGTTTATTGCTTCCACGGTTTGAGGCATGACGCTGTCGTCGGCTGCTACAATGATAATTGCTATATCTGTTACTTTTGCACCACGTGCACGCATCGCCGTAAAGGCTTCGTGACCCGGAGTATCGAGGAATGTGATACGTCTTCCCGATTTCAGTTTAACGTTGTATGCCCCGATGTGCTGGGTGATTCCCCCTGCTTCGCCGGCAATCACATTTGTTTGGCGTATGGTATCCAGTAGCGATGTTTTACCGTGGTCTACGTGTCCCATTACGGTAACGATAGGAGCACGAGGTTCCATATCTTCGGGATTGTCTTCTTCCTCGTTTATTGCTTCCACTACTTCGGCGCTTACGTATTCGGTTTCGAATCCGAATTCTTCGGCAACGATGTTGATCGTTTCAGCATCTAGTCGTTGGTTGATAGACACCATGATACCGATACTCATACAAGTAGAGATAACTTTTATCACAGGTACATTCATCATGTTGGCGAGGTCGTTGGCGGTTACAAATTCTGTAATCTTCAACACCTTGCTTTCGTGCATCTGTTGTTCGAGTTCCTCCTGT
The DNA here is from genome assembly GCF_043392705.1 of Dysgonomonas sp. Shenzhen-Wh21. Classification (NCBI taxonomy): domain Bacteria; kingdom Pseudomonadati; phylum Bacteroidota; class Bacteroidia; order Bacteroidales; family Dysgonomonadaceae; genus Dysgonomonas; species Dysgonomonas sp. Shenzhen-Wh21. Next base: position 23,374 of record NZ_JAIXHZ010000079.1, on the reverse strand, counting down.
TGTCTTTGAGATACAGCTTCACGCTTCTCTCTTCTATATTTAGCCCCTTTGTTTTTTCCGCCTTTGCTAGTCAAACGCGCCAGGGTTTCTTTTATTTGTTTTTGTACGTCTTCTTCGTTTACGGCATGCTTGATGATAGGCTTACGTACGCTGCGTTTCGATCTGTCGCCTCCGGCATTTGGCTGTTGTTGTCCGCCACCGCCACCACCTTGAGGTATAGCTCCTTTCTCGATATCGACTTTTCCTTTTTTGATACGATTGCGTTTTTTCTTCGATGCGTCATCATTGTCATCGTTGATTGCTTTTCGTTTCTTCTCTTCGTCTGTTTCTTTTTTCAACAGGCGAACAGTGTTTTCTTTCACCCTTTTCTGATCTTGCATTTCTTTTTCCAAGCGTTCTTTTTTCTTTTCGGCTTTGGTTTTCTTCGCAGGACGGGTTTTGTCGTTTATCGAACTTAAGTCGATAGTACCTTTTACAACAATATTTGATTTTATCGTTGCCTTATTCAGCCTGAATATTTTATCTCCCCTTTCTTCTGTTTCTTCATTTGCAGGAGCAGTAGACGTTGGTTGAGGTTTATCCTCTTTTTCTTCGTCTTTCTCAATAATGGCTTTTTCTTCTTTTTGTATAAACACAGGTTCTTCTTTTGGTGTTTTTTCTATAGCCGGTTGCTTTATTTCTTCTTCGGCCTTAGGCTCTTCTTCTACTTTTTCTACAATAGGAGCCGGGGCTTCTGCTACTTCTATTTCTGGGGCTTTTACTTCAGGAACCTCAACCTTTGGAGCTTCAACAACCGGAGCCTCCACCTCAGGGGCTTGCTCTTCTTGTTTCACTTCTACTCTTTTTGGTCTGTTCAGAGCATCAAGATCAATCTTATCCACAATCTGCACATGCGGCTTAATGGATTCGGGTATCTCTGTTCTGATCACTTCCGGTTCACTTTGAGCTTTGGCTTCTTCCTCTTCTTTCTTAGCCTGAGCTTTGACAAGCTCTTTCTTTTCTTCTCGTCTGCTTAATAGTGCATCGATGTCGGAGTCTCGTCCGAATTCTTTTACCAGCAATTCGTATTGTTCACTGCCAATTTTAGTATTCGGGTTTGATTCTACATCAAAGCCTTTCTTATGTAGGAATTCAACAAGGCTGCTGATTCCTACATTCAAATCTTTGGATATTTTTATTAATCTTATCGACATATATTTTTTTTAATTCTAAAAATAGACAGTGAACCCAATAAATGCTTCTGAAAACAGATGAGGTTGGCTTTCTCCAAATACAAAAGTATTAAGAAATCAGCTAATCACCAAATAAAGCTTAAGCTTCATCATCAAATTCGGCACGTAAAATATTGAGTACTTCGTCTACAGTGTTTTCTTCAAGGTCGGCTTCCTGTATGAGTTTGTCTCTGTCGGTAGCCAACACGTTTTTAGCTGTAACACAACCAATTTTTTTCAACTGATCGATAACCCATCCGTCGATTTCGTCGCGGAACTCGTCCAAGTAGATGTCTTCTTCGTCGAAGTCGTCGATGTCGCGGTACACATCTATCGTGTATCCGGTAAGCATACTGGCCAGCTTGATATTGAAACCGCCCTTACCGATAGCAAGTGATACTTCTTCGGGACGTAGCAATACTTCTGCACGTTTTTCTTCTTCGTTGATCTTTACCGAAGTTATTTTGGCAGGGCTAAGGGCACGTTGTATATACAAGTTCATATTCGACGTATAGTTGATAATGTCGATATTTTCGTTACGCAACTCTCTCACGATTCCATGTATACGCGATCCTTTCATACCCACGCAGGCACCCACAGGGTCGATGCGCTCGTCGTACGATTCTACGGCTACTTTGGCTCTTTCTCCCGGTATGCGGGCTATGTTTTTTATTGTGATCAGTCCGTCGTTTATTTCAGGAACTTCCAGTTCGAGCAATCTTTCGAGGAATGTCGGTGAAGTTCTTGATAAAATAATCTTCGGATTGTTGTTTTTATTGTCAACTCTTTCTACTACTGCACGAACATGCTCGCCTTTGCGGAAAAAGTCGCTAGGGATCTGCTCTGTTTTAGGCAAAAGAAGTTCTTCTTTTTCGTCATCGAGCAACAGGATTTCTTTTTTCCATATCTGGTAAACTTCACCCGATACGATTTCGCCTATCTTCTCTTTGTAGCGGTTATATAAGCTTTCTTTTTGCAGTTCAAGTATTTTGGATGTCAACGTTTGGCGAAGGTTAAGGATCGCACGACGTCCGAAGTCTTCGAAAAATACTTCGTCTGTCACTTCTTCTCCTACCTCAAAGTCTTCGTCTATCTTTTTGGCTTCCGAAAGTGCAATTTCTGTATTATCATCCTCTAATTGATCGTCTTCTACGATGACACGGTTGCGCCATATCTCAAGGTCTCCTTTGTCGGGGTTGATGATTACGTCATAATTATCATTTGACCCAAACAGTTTTGCTATTACATTGCGGAAAGAGTCTTCGAGCACACTGATCATAGTCATTCTGTCTATGCTCTTCAGTTCTTTAAATTCTGAAAATGTATCAATTAGATTGATAGTTTCTTTCTTAGCCATGGTTGTTATTTAAATCTTATTAAATATTTTGTATGTTTTACGTCTTGATAAACAAAAGAGAAATCTTCGTCTACTGCAACTTTCTTTTTCCCTCCATCGGGTTTCACCATCTTGGTAACGCTAACTACAAAAGAATTATCGTCGCACGATTTGAGTACACCCGAAAGTTTTTGTCCTTTCTTTGTCAGCACTTCCACTTCGTTACCAATATTTTTCTTATACTGGCGGGGTATTTTCAGAGGAGAAGTAATACCTGCCGATCCTACTTCGAGTTCAAAATCTTCCGCATCCCTGTCCAGATGGGATTCTATATTGCGGCTCAATGCGATGCAGTCGTCAATGCTTACGCCTTCGTCGCTATCTACTTCTACAACAATAGCATTGCCGGGCTTTACCACTACATCTACAAGAAACATTGTTGTTCCTTCCAGATATTTCTCTGTGATATCTTTAATGAGTTCTTTTTCTATCATCTTTTTACCAAGTAATAAAAAAAGGAAGCCATAGCCTCCTTCTCTCCCTTTTGTATTTCGGATACAAAATTAGGGAATTTTATTTTTTTTTCCAAATTTTGGAAGCGAATATGTTGATCTTAAGATTTTTTATTTATACAGGTTGAGTATATTCTCCTCCGATTTGCTTCCTGTTAACAGCTTTTACTCCCTTTATTTTGGCTAAGCGAGCGCATAATGCCTGCAAGTCGTTCACATCGTGAACGTTTACCACGATTCGCCCTTCAAATACGCCATCGTTGGATTCGATGCTCATATTCTTGATATTCAGCGATCCGGCAGTGATCACTTTTGTGATGTCGTTGAGCATTCCTATGCGGTCGATACCGTTTATGGTGATTGCCGAAATGAACGGAAATTGTGTATAGCTACCCCATTCGAGGTTTACGATCCTGTTGCCGTGACTGGCTTTTAGCTTGAGTGCTACGGGGCAATTTATGCTGTGTACTTCTACTTCGTTGTTATCTGTAATATATCCGATTACCTTGTCGCCCGGAATGGGGTTGCAGCAGGTTGGCATTATAAAATTCTTGTTGAAAGAATCTTCTTCGAGGATATATGTTTTTTTAGGATCAATCGGTTCGTTATCAGGTATTTTTGTTTCTGCTTTCCCTATCTTTTTGCCTACATGCAATGCCTGTTTCATGTAGCTGAATATGCCATTATTAGGGTTTTGCCTTTTTAGGGTCAGCAGCTTTTCTATTTTCTGAGGCAGTGCTATTTCTTGGTTGCCGATAGCATAGAAAAGGTCTTCTTTATTCGTTTTTTGATAGTAGTCCATCATTTTGTCGAGGATAGGCTGCGTAATCTCTATTGTTGAGCCTTCGGCGCTTTTGTAAAGCATTTCTTCGCCTTGCTTGGCGATGTCCCTTTTCAGTTTTCGCAGAGCATATTCTACCTTTGTACGGGCTTTGGCAGTAGTAACGATGCTCAGCCATTCCAGTTTTGGTATCTGCGATTTGGATGTAAGTATTTCTACCTGATCTCCGCTTTTTAGCTTTTCACTCAGTGGAACGAGCTTATGATTTACTTTGGCTCCGATGCAATGGTCTCCGATATCGGAGTGCAGATCATAAGCAAAGTCTAAAGCTGTGGCTCCCTGTGCCAGTGTCCTGATTTCACCTTTTGGGGTGAACACGAATATTTCTTGCGAAAAAAGATTAAGCTTTATTGTATCCAAAAAGTCCAGTGCGTTCGGGCTTGGGCTTTCCAGTATTTCCTGAATTGTTTTGAGCCACTTGTCTAGCTCGGTATCTTCTTCTATTTTGCCTTCTTTGTACTTCCAATGTGCCGCAAATCCTTTTTCGGCTACATCGTCCATGCGGCGGCTACGGATTTGTATTTCTACCCACTGCCCATCGGGTCCCATTACGGTGAGGTGCAGCGCCTGATAACCGTTCGCTTTGGGGCGGCTAACCCAATCTCGGATACGATCGGGGCGAAGCTTATAAATATCTGTTATGACGGAATATATATCCCAACATCGCTTTTTCTCGTCTACACCGAGTTCGTTTTCGAAAATGATGCGGACAGCGAAAATATCATATATCTCCTCGAATGGCACACCTTTGGCTTGCATCTTATTCCAGATAGAATACACTGATTTGTCTCGAGCCCTGATTTCATATTTAAATCCAAGCTCATTCAGTTTTTCTATAACCGGTTGTGCAAAATGCTCGTAGAGGTCTTTCCTGGAGAGGTGTGTTTCTTGAAGTTTGGATGATATTTCCTGATATATTTGTGGGTTTTCCCATTTGAAGCTGAGTTCTTCAAGTTCTGTTTTTATGGCAAATAGTCCTAAGCGATGGGCGAGGGGGGCATAAATAAACATGGTTTCTCCGGCTATCTTGTATTGCTTGGCCGGAGCCATAGACCCCAATGTGCGCATATTGTGCAAGCGGTCGGCTATCTTGACCAGAATAACACGAATATCGTCCGACATGGTAAGCAGCAGTTTCCTGAAATTCTCGGCCTGTGCCGAAACATTTTCACCAAACATGCCACTCGATATTTTTGTCAGCCCGTCTACAATCTGAGCTATTTTCTCACCAAAGAGAACTTTTATATCTTCTACTGTATATTCGGTATCTTCTACCACGTCGTGCAGCAAAGCCGCACAGATGGATGTAGAACCAAGCCCTATCTCGCCGCAAACAATGCGTGCGACGGCTATCGGGTGCATGATATATGGCTCTCCCGAACGGCGACGGGCTCCTTTGTGAGCCTCCTTTGCCAGAAGGAAAGCTTTGGTTATAATTTCTACCTTGCGCCTGTGGTTCGTCTTAAGATAATCATCGATCAGACCGTTAAATTCCGACTCGATGGCTAAATCATCATTCGTATGTGTATCCTCTTTACCCATAAATATTCAGTAAGGATACAAAAATAATAAATTCAACGATAATTAACAGCAAGAGTGTTGCAATAAAGTGGTTTTAACAATAATGTTTTATTTCCTTATTAGTTGCCGGCTGTAAGCGTTTCGTCCTTCGTTGGCTGTTGGGCTTTGATGTTAGACGCACCCTCGGTTCTGCTGTCGGGAAGAATGATCAATAATCGTTGTCCAACCTTTGCTACATTCGATGACAGCTTATTCCAAGTTATGATCTCTTTTTTTGTTACATTATAGCGTGAAGCTATCTGTGTAATGGTTTCTCCAATTCTTACTTTGTGGTATATAATTTTGGATTCACCTGCCGAGCGGGTTTCTTTAGCAGCAGAGTTGTCGTCCTCATCATCGTTGTCGTCTGAAGCTATGCGTACACGAGGAAGCTGAGATTCATCCCGTTCTGTTCCTACTTTTTTTAGGTAGGTGTCGAACAGTGATGCTGTAAAGGCTGTATCTATTTCTACTGTTGGCAATATCGGCTCACTCAGTTTGTTTTGCACAGCTACTTCTTCTTCTACCTCAATATATTTAGTTTTCTGAATCTTTAGTTGCTTACCGGCTATCAGGCTATTGCTTTTTATATTGTTCCATTTCTTTAGCTGAGCCACTGTTGTTCCGTTCTTCTTTGCTATCCCTGACCAAGTATCACCTCTGCGAACTTTGTAGTATGAAGTTATTGTCTTTGCTTCGGTTTTTTTAACGGTATTTACCGACTTATTGCTAGTGTTGTCCGAGCTTTGGGTATTGGATGCCAATACTGCTTCGCCTGATTGTTGTTCTGCTTTTTGCGGAACTTCACGATATATTTTCAGGCGTCTGCCTACTGTTAGTTTGTTAGAAGATAGGCTATTCCATTGTTTTATCTGATTGGATGTTACTCCGTATTTGCTTGCCAGCTTAGATAGTGTGTCTCCTCTTTTTACCCGATAGGTAATTGTTTTGGCGCTGGATGTACCTCCGCCAACTACGTCTAATCCTGCAACTTTGCGGTGCGGCATCAGCTCTTCAAACTTATGCGCGTATATTGTATCCTTGTTCTCGATAAATGCAGATACCTTTTGTATCGGCAGGTTCAATGCATATCCTTTGTATTCGCCGGGTATTATGTCGCTCTTAAACTGAGGGTTGAACTGACGCAGGTCGTCAACAGATACATTTATTATATCGGCAATTTGCTGGAAGTGTACATTTTTATTAATCATCAACGAGTCCATCGATGCCGGATTGCTGCATTCGATAGGGCAGATATTATGATCGTTGTAATAATTCATTATATATGTAGCAGCGATAAATGCAGGTACATATCCTCTGGTTTCGCGAGGCAGATAAGGGTAGATGGCCCAATAGTCGGTTTGGCCTCCACTGCGTCGTATGGCTTTGTTTACATTTCCGGGTCCGCAGTTGTATGCAGCGATAACAAGATTCCAGTCGCCATAGATAGAATATAAATCTTTGAGGTATTTGGCAGCAGCATTTGTCGACTTCATCGGGTCGCGGCGTTCGTCTACCAAACTGTTTATCTCCAGATCATACATCTTTCCGGTACTTGCCATGAATTGCCAAAGTCCTGTTGCTCCTACTCTTGAGCGGGCAATAGGATTGAGTGCCGATTCTATAACGGGCAGATATTTTAGTTCGAGAGGTAATCCTTCACGGTCGAGAGCTTCTTCAAATAGGGGGAAATAAAACTTTCCTTCACCCAGCATGTAGCTCACCTGATTTTTTCTACGTCCGGCATACATTTCTATGTAGCTTCTTACTACGGGGTTGAATACCAACTCCATCTTGGTGGGCAGGCTATACAAGCGGCGGATGTAAATCGAATCGTCAAAAACGATCGGCAGGTCGCTTAGCGATTTGCAATCGTCTCCATATTTAACATTCTTACTCCATGTAGACAGCAACTGGTCGTAATTTTGCTCCATGTCTGCAGGGAAAACAATCGAATTGTCTGTAATTGTGTCGCGTAATGCGAGAGATTTGCGATTACTTTGCCCGACGACTGCGAGTGAGCAGCCAATAAGAAATCCGGTAAATATAATTTTTCTCAGCATAAGTGTTTTTTTATGATACATAGCAAGGGATAGGAACCCTGCTTAGTTTAAAAATTTATAATACATTGAAGCCCGAAAGCGGCTTTCGAATAGGGTGTCGGTATCCAGATCATGGGTTCAATCCGCATGGATAGATCCGGAGACATATCAAAATCATATAATTGAGCATCGACATACGCGTCGATCATACATAGTGCATATACTCCAACCGAAGCAATAATAGCCAAGTCGCGATTTCTCCTGAAAAAGTCTTTCTGACGTTTAAATATCTCTATATACCGCTGCTTATTTGCTTGGATATCTTTATTGCTATAATAATTCAGATAGCTTGTTCCTGTTCCCAATACAAGGTCTTTATAAGCCTGCGAATACTCGTTGTACCGTGAGCCATTCCATGTTATGGCATAGGTAAGCCCTAATGCGCCTCCATAGATAATGGGGAGTTTCCAGTATTTGCGATTATAGATCTGCCCTGCTCCGGGAAAGATAGCCGAGTATAAGACTGCCTTTTTAGAGTCGGGCTTAAACTCTGGTTTGCCAATTGTAATTATAGAATCGGCTAATACCACTACAGGTTTTTCGCTTATCAGCGGAGATACGGTATCACTCTTGATAGCGTTTTCTTTTGCTTCCCGCCGTGCATTTTTGAGAATGGTAGAATCATTTGGAAGTGCCTCCTGAGCATTGCTACTCAGACAAAAGTTCCCTAAAACGCAACACAAACCAATTATTAACCCCTTCCTCATATAGATATTACGGAGAATACTTCGTTTTATTTTTTTAATTGGTCAAAAATAGCTATAATTTTTTCCAGATCTTCTTCCGACTTGAAAGGGATACTAATTTTTCCTTTTCCTTTTTCGTTGCAAGTCAGTTGAACCTTCGTAGAAAAGAATTTTGATAAGTGGTCTTTCAACAATTCAAATTCTTCGGGTGTCGCCTTTTTTATCCCCGCTTTTTTTACGGTTTCTACTGCTTTCTCTTCTTTAAGCAGGTCTTCAAGCTTTTCTCCCTTGCTGATAGCTCTTACGTATTCTTCTACTTTGCGTACCGACAGTCCTTCTTCAAGTATGAGTTCGTATACTTCGAGCTGAGCTGCAGGGTCTTCGAGTGTGACAAGTGTACGGGCGTGTGCCATATCTATCTTCTTGTCTCTGATGCCCATTTGTATTTCAGCCGGAAGCTTCAACAAGCGCAGGTAGTTGGCTATTGTTGTCCTTTTCTTTCCCACACGTTCGCTCAGTCGTTCCTGTGTAAGATCATATGTTTCTATCAGATTCTGATATGCCAAAGCTATTTCTATCGAGTTGAGGTCTTCACGCTGGATATTTTCCACAAGGGCCATCTCCATCACATTTTCGTCCTCTGCTGTTTTTATGTATGCAGGGATTGTAGTCAGGGAGGCCATGAGTGAAGCTCTGTAGCGACGCTCTCCGGCTATGATCTGATATGAATCTTCGTTTATTTTTCGTAAAGTAATTGGCTGTATAACACCTATCTGCCGAATAGAAGATGCAAGCTCTTGTAATGCTTCGTCATCAAAAATACGTCTTGGCTGATCGGGATTAGCCTGTATTTTCGACAATTCTATTTCGTTGATAGAGGAAGAGCCTTCGGTCTTTACTTCGTCAATGGCAATCAGTGCATCGAGTCCTCTTCCTAAAACCATTTTTTTAGCCATAATTGTTAGTTATATATTCTACAGAAAAACAAAGTTAAGAATTTTTCTCAATAAGCTCTTGCGCCAGCTGCATATGATTGATCGCTCCTTTGGATGCTGCATCATATACCAATACCGGCTGAGCGAAACTTTGCGATTCGCTGAGCTTGATATTCCGCTGAATAACGGTAGTAAATACCAAGTCTTGGAAGTGGTTTTTCACCTCTTCATATATTTGGTTTGCCAAACGTAAACGGGCATCGTACATCGTGAGAAGGAATCCTTCTATTTCTAATGCCGGGTTTAGCTTGTTCTTTATTATCTTTATTGTATTCAGTAATTTGCTGATTCCTTCGAGGGCGAAATATTCGCACTGCACGGGTATGATGATAGAGTCTGCCGCTGTAAGCGCATTTACTGTAATCAGCCCCAATGACGGAGAGCAGTCGATGAGTATAAAATCATAATCGGCCTTCATGGGAACTAACACTGCTGCCAGTTGTTTTTCCCTGTTTTCTATGTTCAGCATTTCCAATTCGGCTCCTACCAGATTGATGTGCGAAGGCAATACATCAAGGCGTTCTATGTCGGTCTTTACGATTGCATCTTTGGGCAATGCTGTACCGATAAGGCATTCATAGATCGTTTTGTTTACTTTCTTTATGTCTACCCCAAGTCCGGAAGATGCATTTGCTTGAGGGTCGGCGTCTACTACCAGTACCTTTTTTTCGAGTGCTGCCAACGATGCCGCCAAGTTGATTGTGGTGGTGGTTTTTCCTACGCCACCCTTTTGATTAGCTAATGCTATAATTTTACCCATAGAGAAAGTTAATAATAAAATTTCCGACGACAAATTAAATAAATAAAAATAGGATTTAGAAGTTAAATATGTGTAACAAGATATTTTTTGTTGAAAAGTCAGGCAGATTGTTAATAAAAGCCGAGCGCATTTATCTGCTTGTACACCAAAAGCTATGAATTAACAGCCAATAGTTTTTCCACGCTTTTCAGCCATCCCTGATAGTCGAATCGGGCGACAGCCTTGTCGAGGTCTGCACTGTATTTGACGGATAGGTTAGGGTTGTCCAAAACCATCTTCATGCCCTGATAAACCCCTTCGGTACTATTGTCTACAAGGATGCCGTATTTGCCTCCGTCTACAATGTCGCCGGGGCCTCCGCAGTTGGTTGTTATCACAGGTGTTTTTAGTGCCATCGATTCGAGTAAGGCGAGTGAAAAGCTTTCTCTCTCGGATACGCATAGCGACCACTTGCATTGTAATATATAAGGAAAAGGATTATCGATACGTCCTTTCAGCGTGATTGTGTCCTGCAGGTGTGATATTGTAATGGAATCTTGCATCGATTGGCTATCCATGCCTTCGCCTATTATATATATATGGAAATCGTATCCTTCATCTTTTAACCTTCTTGCTGCACTAATCAGCCTGTCGGTACGTTTTTCGGGAGAAGTGCGGGTCAGTAATATGAAGTTAGTTTGTCCTTGAGGCAGGGCTTCTATCGTTTGTTTCGATTTTTCTATCGCTTTTGTAAGGTCTATAGCGTTGTATAATACCCGTATGTCCTGATTGGGACTTGTTCCGTTGTGCAATACCGAGAGATATGCGTTTTTGGCTGCATCCGATACGCATATTATTTTATCGAAATGGTTGTATGAAGATTGCACGACCTTTAATTGCTTCTTGTTGAGCCATGCCGAGAATTTATCTCGCAAAGAATCTGTTTCGTATATCCGTTTATATAAAATATTGTGTATCCATAAAATTTTGGATAAATGCATCTTGCTGAATATACGAGCAAAGAATGTTTCTTTGAAACAAACGATCTGATCATAGTCAGATTCTTTTATGCCTTTCCATTTGGCAAACAAGTGGGGAAAGAATACCATAAAATTCTCTCCCAACTTTCTTTTCAGGTGTGCTGTATTCTCTTTGTATATATACTTTATAGTAATGGATTGTGATATTTCTTCGATCGAAATATTCTTGTCCGAAGGCATTGGCAAAAGAAGCGTAATCATACACTCTTTCCCTGCCAGATGATTGAGCAGGCTCACCAATATCTTTTCGGTTCCGCCTGTCTCCATGCCATCGTTGAAGAATAAAATACGTTTCATCTAAGAAATTATTTTAGCTACAGCTTCTACCCAATGCGGCTCACTGTTGAGGCAAGGGATATATGTAAAGTCTGTACCTCCTTGTTTAAGGAACAGTTCTTTTGTCCTTATATCTATATCGTATAATGTCTCCAGATTGTCGGCAGCAAAGCCCGGAGCAACCACCAGCAATTTCTTCTGACCTTCTTCTGCCAGTTCTTTTACTATTTCATCCAAGTCGGGGCCCAGCCATTTCTTGCCCATCGCCGAGTGGTAGGTTTGGCGGGTTTTCTTCGTGTCGATACCAAGTTCCTTAATCACAAGCCTCACCGTTTCTTTGGTTTGATATACGTAGTCGAATTCTTTTCCTTTCTTCCAACCTTCTTCTACATGGTCGAGTGGCAGGCTGTGGAAACTGAAAATAATTTTGTCGTATTCTTTTTCGATATATGGTCGTATACTTTCGGCTAAAGCAGAAATATAGGCAGGATGATTGAAGTATGGCTCTATAAATTTTAGTCTGAAAGGGTACGGACGTTTAAAAAACTCTTTGCCAACCTGATCTACCGCTGTCTTGTACGATGATTCTGCATACTGAGGAAACAGTGGGAACACAACCACCTCGTGCAATCGGTTATTCTTGTTCATCAGGTAATCGAGTGCGGCAGTCGTATCGGGCTGTCCGTATCTCATGGCCGGTTCGGTGGGGAGGCCTGTGAGCTCTTCCAGCTTTTCGGACAATTGTTTTGCCTGATGTATCAATGGCGAGTCGTCGAGCGAATTGTCCCAGATCAGTTCGTAATGCGCTGTAGAGCTGAACTGACGGAGCGGAATAATAATTCCGTTGACCAAGATAGGTCGAAACCAATCGGGAACGGTCATCACATAGGGGTCTGAAAGCATCGATCGGATAAAGAATTTTACATCTTTTCGTTCACATGTCTTCGGACTGCCTGTATTTACAATCAATACTCCTCTCATTTTTCTTCTAAAAAAGACACCATACACTCCCGGAAAGGAAAATATGGTGTCGCGTTATTATATAAATATCTTATAAACTAACTATACATATGTTTCCAAAAGTAGGACATTGCCTTCGGGGCTGATGCTTACGCTTTGTGTGTCGGCAGGGATAAGGATTGTTTCGCCTTGCTTCACACTCAGGTCGTTGCCTTTATTGTCTCGTATATTGCAAGCACCTCCCATACAAATATAAGCAACAAATGAGTCATTGTTACTATAGTCTCTTGTAATATCTTTGGTAAGCTCAAGCAGATTGGTTGTGAAGTACCTGCACGATTCCAGTTCTACCGGTTGATTTTCCTTGCGGGTATATGCTGTTTGGTAGCTGTCGTACAATTTATAATCGATAGCATCTTTTGCCAATTCGGTATGCAGCTCGCGTCCGTTACCGTTGGCATCTTTACGGTTGTAGTCGTAGATGCGGTATGTGATGTTCGATGTTTGTTGTATTTCGGCGATGAATGTTCCCGCACCGATTGCATGAACACGTCCGGCAGGCAAGAAGAATACATCTCCTTTTTTAACGTCATGTTTTGCAAGGTAATCTACAAATGTATTGTCCTCAATGCTTTTTACATATCCATCGGGAGTTATTTCTTTTTCGAATCCCGAATACAGGAATGCGCCCGGAGCAGCATTGATAACATACCACATTTCGGTTTTCCCGAAAGAGTTGTGTCTTTTCTTTGCCAACTCATCGTCAGGGTGTACCTGTATCGACAGATTGTCTCGTGCATCTATAAACTTGATAAGCAAAGGAAATGTAGTGCCGAACGTTTCAAAATTCTTCTTTCCGAGCAATTGCTCTTTGTATGTAGAAATAATTTCGTCGAGGCTTTTGTTTTCCAACGCACCGTTGGCCACTACCGAAACGTTACCTTCCACACTTGATATTTCCCAGCTTTCGCCGATCCCTGCCTGAAGCGGGCTTACGTTTTTAAACTTACATATTTCGTCTCCTCCCCAGATAATGGATTTGAGGATAGGTTTAAATTTTAATGGGTATAAGCTCATTTGGTTGAAAATTTATTTTTGTGATTACACTGAATATCCGTGATTGCGATTAATCTATTCTCGTGATTTCCGAACAGTAAGCTTACATTTATTATAGGCTTTTCAAGAAATCAGAACAAAAATAGTCAATCTTTTTATTATTATCCGTTATTATTTAATTTACCTAAATAAGTGTAATCTTTATTTATAAAAATTTAATATATTCGTAGAAACTTACTAAGCACACAAACTTACAATTACACGATAATAGAGTACACTATGAATTTTATTTTTGGAACAAGGGGGACGTCTGCTTCTCCTATTCACACAGGACAGTCATGCCCTGCATGTGGTAAGGAAGATTCTATTCTGATGATGCCATATCAGCGTTATTTTCATCTGCTTCGGATTCCTTTATTTCCGACAACTAAACACTTCACTCCTGTTTGTTGTTCATGCGAAACATCGTTTACTATTCAACAATTTCCTGTGACGGACGAAATTCGCAAGCGGTTCAGAACCCCTCGGTGGATATTTATTATACCATCTGTGCTCGCACTACTAGTTATCTTTATCCTTGTGTGGGTTGTCTTAAACGCTATATCCGGCGAAGTGGATATAAAAGACAAGGTAGAGAGTCCACAGGTGGGAGATGTTTACTATGTGAGGTACGACAAAAATGAATATAGTCTGATGAAGGTTGCATCATTTACGGTCGATTCTATTTATTTTTATTTATCTCCCGGTAGAACTGAAGAGAGAGGGTTGGATATGATGCCCGGAGTTGATGTTTACGATACAATCCTTAAGAAGGGTTTTTCGAAGGATGAACTGAAATGTAATTCGGTGAAAGGTGTGGAAATTTTGAAGATTGAAAGATAAGAATTGCCTAAAAGGTAGAGGGGATTCGACCTTTTAGGCAACTTCTTTTATCTAAGAGCTAGTCTATTTTTCTCAGTACAAAAGCCGTACGTGCAGGTATGTATAACTTGAGCCAGCCTTTTCCGTCTTTGTGGTACAGCTCGTCGTGTATCGTAAAATGTTCTACACTGTCGTCGGTCAGACCATTACCTCCAAAAGCCAGCGAATCGGTATCCAACACCACCTGATATTTTCCTTCGGGAGCAAGGAAGCCATAGTCGTAGAACGATTGGTTTGGGTTGAAGCTGAAAATAAATATAAGATTGCCACGCATGTAGGCGAGAATCTGATCTTCGTCCTTGTCCCACAGCCTTATAATAGGTGTTTGCTCAAATTTCTTTTCCGATTTTAGAAGCGAAAGCATGGCCTTGTCAAAGTCGCCCAAATAATGATAGCGCAGGTCTTTGTTGTCGGCCAGCCACCATTGTCGGCGGGCATACTTGTGCGACCACCCGTTGCCCTCACGAGGGAAGTCTACCCATTCGGGATGTCCGAATTCGTTACCCATAAAGTTGAGGTAGCCACCATTGATTGTTGAGGCAGTTGCAAGACGTATCATTTTGTGCAGGGCTATTCCTCTGTCGGTGGCATACGAACTGCCGTAATGCTTCGACATATACCAATACATATCAGAGTCTATAAGCCTGAATATTATTGTTTTGTCGCCTACCAATGCTTGGTCGTGGCTCTCGGCGTAAGAGATTGTTTTCTCTTCCTCACGGCGATTTGTCAGTTCCCAGAATATGCTTGTAGGATGCCAGTCTTCGTCTTTTCGCTCTTTGATGATTTTTATCCAGTAGTCGGGTATGTTCATCGCCATGCGGTAATCGAATCCGTATCCGCCGTCTTTTATCTTCGTTGCCAGTCCCGGCATGCCGCTTACTTCTTCTGCTATGGTAATGGCATTAGGGCGTACTTCGTGAATCAGCTTGTTTGCCAATGTAAGGTAGCAAATGGCATCGTCGTCTTCGTTACCGTTATAGTAGTCCTCATAGCCGCTAAAGTTATCTCCCAGTCCGTGCGAGTAATAAAGCATAGAGGTGACACCATCGAAACGGAATCCGTCGAAGTTGTATTCCTCGAGCCAAAACTTACAATTGGAAAGCAGGAAGTGTATGACCTGACTTTTTCCATAGTCGAAAATCAACGAATCCCAAGCCGGATGCTCACGCCTGCTGCCTCCATGAAAATATTGGGTATAAGAACCATCGAATCGTCCCAGTCCTTCTTTTTCATTTTTTACGGCATGCGAGTGTACGATATCCATAATCACAGCTATACCCATCGCATGGGCATCGTCTATCAGGTGCTTTAACTCGTCGGGTGTGCCAAAGCGTGAAGATGCCGCAAAAAAGCTGGAGACGTGATATCCGAACGACCCGTAATACGGATGCTCCTGTATAGCCATTATCTGGATGGCATTGTAGCCGTCTTCTTTGATACGGGGAAGCACATTAATTCTGAACTCTTCGTATGTACCCACTCTTTCGTCTTCTACAGCCATCCCTATATGGCATTCGTAAATCAAAAGGGGATTCGTGTTGGGCTTAAATTTCTTTGTGCGAAACTCATAAGGCAGCAACGGGTCCCACACCTGTGCGCTGAATATATGAGTATGATGGTCTTGTACTACTCTGGTTGTCCATGCGGGGATACGTTCGCCCTCGCCACCATTCCAACATACAATAAGTTTGTACAGGTCGTGGTGTTTTATCTTGTCCAGAGGCAGTTCTATTTGCCACTCACCGTTACCGTTTGGTTGCAGTCTGAATTCTTCAGTTTTTTGCCAGCCGTTGAAATCGCCTATCATATAGATAGCGGTTGCATTCGGGGCCCATTCTCTGAATATCCACGACTTTTCTGTTTTGTGAAGCCCAAAATACAGGTGTCCTGAGGCAAATTCAGAAAGAGTGATCTTTCCGTTGCAGGTAAGGTCGGCCTCTCTTTTCTGAATGTATTCGTAACGGCCTTCTATCGCTGCTGCATAAGGTTCTAACCAAGGGTCGTTTTTAATGAGTTTAAGCATGTCTGTCAATTGTTAATTACAGTTCGTCTCCCAAAGCGGGGTCGGAACTTATATTTTTATTTTTACCACTACTTTTCTTACCTGTCCTTCGTCTATGCAAGGGGCATGCCCATCTTCGGGGAAGAATATAAGAAAGTTGCCGGGTAAGACTGTTATCTGTGTTTCAGTTTTGTCGTCAAAGAACTGAATGTCTTTTTCTTCATCAAAGTTGTCAATAGGATGCGTCAGGTCTTGGCGAGCTTTCCACCCGAAGGTTTCAGGTCTGCTTATTGGCAGTTGTATATCTATATATTTGTTGTGTGCCTCCGGTTTTGCATTCTCGGCAGCTCTCAGGTCGCTGTCGCTTACCATTACAAAAAGGTCTTTGCCTTTCAGTTCTGTCTTAGTCGGTTCGGCTTTTGAGAAATCAATCGATTTCAGATAGTCGAATGCCTCTTTAAACAGCGGGTGTAGTTGTTCGTATTTTCCTGAGTTTTCTAATTTGTCTAGTATCATATTTATTTCTTGTTTTACTCCTGTTCGGGTACTCCTATATTGTCTATCATATCTTCTACACTTTCGTTGCCTTCGCCTTTGGGATTAAGCCCATATTCATTTTCGCCATAATCACTTCCTGCAAAAAGCATCCAAAAACCATAAAAAGGAATGAGCTGATAGAATCCGCTATTACCCCTGTCGTGACATCTTTTTGCTCCTTGTGTAATCAAAAACCAATAGGCAGGTATTAAAAATAAAAAAAGAAATGCTGCGCTTTCTTCCAATCGGCCGGATAACTCCATTATGAGAGCGATAGTAAAATA
This sequence comes from Dysgonomonas sp. Shenzhen-Wh21, assembly GCF_043392705.1. NCBI lineage: Bacteria > Pseudomonadati > Bacteroidota > Bacteroidia > Bacteroidales > Dysgonomonadaceae > Dysgonomonas > Dysgonomonas sp. Shenzhen-Wh21. The sequence continues at coordinate 6,313 of NZ_JAIXHZ010000079.1, read as the reverse complement.
ATATGCTAGGTAAATAAGATAACTAAGCCCATATTCTAGCCTGCGGATACGGCCTTTTGCAGAAAAGGGATTTTTAAACATGCGTTGTTTGTCTTCCATATTTTGTAATGCTTTTTATTGCTTATATTCCTGAGGTGTTACGATTGTAGAAAATATATACTTCCCATTTTGGTCGTTGTATATATACTTTACGGTAATATCATTGTCCCTGAATATTTTTAAGTCGGGATTTGTTTTCAATACCTCCAAAAGCTGCGGCTTCAATTGTGTTTTGAAAGTGGTGGTATCACTTATCACCACTTGTAGTATGGTAAGATGATACTCAAAATTACTACTGCCTACAGCAACGCATTTATCTAGGCGAGTCCACTGATCCAATGTCTTAGGGCAATCTTTATTTGTCTCGGCTGCTATTGCCTGCAACTTGCTTTCGATACTGCCTGCACACCGGGTGAATGAAAAAATGCTAATTAGCAGAAATGTGCAAATGAGGTTTCGGCTACTTAGAAGTTTGTTCATGGATTCTTAAATTTTATAAACCATACAAGTTTAAGAAAATTAATCGGATTATCTGTTAATTCCGCTGTTTTTTATTGTGGAAGCCGATTAAATGTTTCTCCTTAACGTTATTTTTACTTACTTTTGTCATAAAATCTAATCATTCACACGATTAACTTATTTGTATGAAGAAAATCTTATTTATTCTTAGTATTCTAATTATGGTTTATTCTTGTAACACTACAAGCAATAAGGATGGGAAAGATAATCCTTTCTTTTCCGAATTCGACACTCCGGAAGGGGTTCCTCCTTTTGATAAAATAAAAGCAGAACATTTTATGCCTGCTTTCGAAGAAGCAATGAAGCGTCATAATGCCGAGATTGATTCTATCATCAATAACCCCGAAGCACCTACTTTCCAAAATACAGTAGTGGCTTTGGACGAGTCGGGCCGGATGCTTGATCGGGTAGGTTCTGTATTTTCTGTAATGACGGGTACAATGTCCGATTCTGTGTATCAGAACATAGAAAAAGAGATTACGCCTTTACGTACCGAGCACTATGATAATATCAACTTCAACGAAAAGCTTTTTGCACGTATCAAAACCGTGTACGACGATAGCCTGCAAGTAAAGAACCTGACAACAGAGCAAAAGATGTTGTTGGATAAAACATACAAAGGCTTTGTCCGTTCGGGTATCTTGCTCGATGGTTCGAAGCAAAAACGCTTGCGTGAAATCAATAAAGAGCTGAGCAACGCATCCCTAAGTTTTAATCAAAACCTGTTGAAAGAGACAGATAGCTACCAATTGGTAATTGATAAAAAAGAAGACCTGTCGGGCTTGCCTGAAGATGTGATTGCCGCTGCTGCTAAAACAGCCAAAGACAAAGGGCTGGAAGGCAAATGGGTGTTTGGTCTGAGTAAACCAAGCTGGGAACCGTTTTTGCAATATGCCGACAATCGTGCGCTTCGCGAAAAACTATATAAGGCGATGTATATGCGTTGCGACAACGGAAATGAATTCGACAACAAAGAAAACATCAAGAAGATAGTTAGCTTAAGACTCGAAAAAGCAAATATGCTTGGCTATAAATCGCATGCCGACTATGTGCTCGAAGAAACAATGGCGAAGACTCCTGATAATGTGATGGGGCTGCTAAACAATATATGGAAGTATGCTTTGCCGCAAGCTCAAAAAGAGGCTGCCGAACTTCAGGCTATTGCCAAGAAAGAAGGACATGATATCAAAATAGAATCGTGGGACTGGTGGTACTATGCCGAAAAGCTGCGTAAAGAAAAATACGCATTGGATGAAGAGGCATTGAAACCTTACTTCAAAGCGGATAATGTGCGTGAAGGTGTATTTGCTGTGGCAAACAAACTATATGGCATTACATTCAAGCCGAAAACAGATATACCTGTATATCAGCAAGACGTAAAAGCATACGAGGTAAGTGATGCTGACGGTTCATTTATCGGAATCATTTATTTCGACGATTTTGCTCGCCAGGGCAAGCGTCCGGGAGCATGGATGAGCAGCTTCCGCAAACAGGAAGTATATAAAGGTGAGTTTGTTTATCCATTGATTTACAATGTAGGTAACTACAATCCTCCAACAGATGGCAAGCCTGCACTGTTGACACTCGATCAGGTGGAAACGATGTTCCACGAATTCGGACACGGATTGCACGGATTGTTATCTAAATGTACTTACAACGGCGTGTCGGGTACATCGGTTGTTCGCGACTTTGTAGAGCTGCCTTCTCAGATCATGGAGCACTGGGCATTTGAGCCGGAAGTGTTGAAGATGTATGCAAAGCATTATGAAACAGGTGAAACTATTCCTGCCGAGCTGATACAGAAGATTCAGAATGCGGGTTACTTCAATCAGGGATTTGCTACCACTGAACTTGTGGCTGCAGCAATTCTGGATATGAAATGGCATACGCTGACCGCTTCTTCTCCAAACTTTGACCCAAAACATGGCGAAGGTCTTGAAAAACTGAACGTAGATAAATTTGAAGCAGATGCAATGAAAGAAATCGGCTTGATCTCCGAAATAATACCTCGATACAGAAGCACGTATTTCCAACATGTATTCAGCGGAGGCTATTCTTCGGGATATTACAGCTACTTGTGGTCTGAAGTTTTGGACTCTGACGCATTCCAGGCTTTTGTAGAAAAAGGAAATATTTTTGATCAGGAAACTGCAAAATCGTTCCGTGAAAACGTATTGTCGAAAGGCGGATCGGAAGAGCCAATGGTATTGTACAAAAAGTTCAGAGGCGCAGAACCTAATCCGATTTATCTGTTGAAGAACAGGGGATTTGTAAAGTAATAAGTTCTAAGTTGTTTGTTAACTGATAACTGTTGGCTGATAAATGTAATTTATTATCTTTGCAACTCGAAAAAAATAATAACAATAAAATACAATCAATGGCAACTACTGCAGATATAAGAAACGGTATGTGCATCGATATCGATGGACAATATTATGTAATAATCGAATTCCTTCATGTGAAACCGGGTAAAGGTGCCGCATTTGTACGTACAAAAATGAGAAGTGTAACTACCGGACGTGTTCTTGAAAGAACATTTAATGCCGGAGTGAAACTGGATGAAGTGCGTATCGAAAGACGTCCGTATCAATTCCTTTATCAGGACGATATGGGGTATAACTTTATGAATACCGAAACTTTCGAACAAATATCTCTTGCCGGGGATATGATAGCCGGAGTGGCTTTTCTTAAAGAAGGAGATATGGTAGAAGTACAGGTTCATGCCGAAACAGAAACTGTATTAACAGCCGAAATGCCTCAGAACGTTGTGCTTTTGGTAACTTATACCGAACCCGGACTGAAAGGTGATACTGCAACCAATACGTTAAAGCCGGCTACTGTAGAAACAGGGGCTGAGGTGCGTGTTCCGCTCTTTATTAACGAAGGAGACAAAATTAAAATTAATACGGCCGACGGCTCGTATGTAGAAAGAGTAAAAGCATAGTAATTATTACTTTTATAGAGGATAAGGTCAGTTTTCAAAACTGACCTTATTTTTTTTATGAAAAATATTTTATATTCAAATTTTATGTATATTTTTGAAGTTGAATGGATCTAGGAGACAAATAACCTACATGAAACTTAATACGAAACTAAACATTAAGGATTGGGCTGAAGAAGACCGACCCCGCGAAAAGATGTTGTTAAAAGGGGTATCGGCACTTTCTGATGCTGAATTGCTAGGTATACTGATCGGTTCGGGCAATAAAAGCGAAACAGCGGTTGAGCTGTCCCAACGGATTTTACATAGCGTTTCTAATAACCTGAACACTCTGGGTAAATTGGAAATAAAAGACCTTATAAAGGATTTTAAAGGAATAGGAGAAGCGAAAGCAATAACAATAGTGGCGGCACTGGAATTGGGAAAAAGAAGGAAATTGTCTGAAGCCCTTGTCAGTCCGCAAATTACGTCCAGTAAAGATGTGTATGATATATTTCATCCGATATTAGCAGACCTAAAGCATGAAGAAGTATGGGTTTTGTTCCTTAACCGGGCTAATAAAGTGGTGAAAAATATACAGATAAGTAAAGGTGGTTTGACCGCAACAGTAGTGGATATCCGTCTGATAATGAAAGAAGGTATCCAATCCTTAGCCTCGGCTATGGTACTGTGTCATAATCATCCCTCGGGAAACACTCAACCGAGCGACGATGATGATCAGATTACAAAGCGGCTCAAAGAAGCAGGACATATTATGCATATCCGCCTGCTCGATCATATTATTGTTTGTGACAACTCATACTACAGCTATATGGACACTGGGAGAATATAGAAGAGCAAAATAAGTATAAAGATGAAAACCGCTATTACACAAAACTCAATTGTAGAGGAAAGTTGGCCTCGTATAGAGAGCTATTTATTGAAACGAGGCGTGAAACCTGATGCAGTATTACTACCCGGGGCAACGCAAGAACAGATAGGCTGGGCCGAGTCTGTGCTTGGTGTAAAGTTACCCATCGATTTTCTAGAATTTTATAAAATACATAACGGACAGATACCCAATGCGTATGGTATCGTCAACGGAGAAGAGTTGATGAGTCTTGAACGTATTGTAGAAGAATGGGTTATTTGGCAACGTCTGGCTACTACCGGAGCTTTTGATGATGCGATGGCAAATGCAGACGATGGCGTACAAGAAGTGTGGCATAGTCGCTCGTGGATACCTTTTACCGACGACGGTTTAGGCAATCACTTGTGTTTAGATATGGCTCCAGCAAACAGGGGATCGCGGGGTCAGATAATTCGTATATGGCACGACGATACCGGTCGATTCAGGCAAGCACCATCTTTTGGCTCTTGGGTTGCTAATTTTGCATACGACTTGAACCGGGCGATGTTCGTATAATCATCTTTTTTCATTATTTTTGTACCTCTAACAGAGGGTGATTGTAAACATTATATGCCAAAGAATGTTTATAACTCACATACAAAAAATGAATTATGAGTGATTTATTACAATTAGAAAGCAAAATAGTAAACATGTTGAAGACTGTTTACGACCCGGAAATACCAGTCAACGTTTACGATCTCGGACTAATCTACGAAGTGGACATAGACGATGATAAAAATGTAACCATCACAATGACACTGACAGCTCCAAACTGTCCGGCAGCCGATTTTATACTCGAAGATGTAAGATATAAAGTGCAGTCGGTTGCGGGAGTCAATAATGTGATCGTAGATCTTACTTTCGAGCCCGAGTGGAACAAAGATATGCTTAGCGAAGAGGCAAAACTTGAGTTAGGATTTTTATAAAACACAGGCGGTGGGAAAGAAAGTTTATTTTTTATCCGATGCCCATTTGGGTTCTGCTTTTCATAAGAAAAGACTGGATAAGCAACAGATGATGACATTGCCATCTGTAAAAATCAAAGAAAGTTATTTCCCACAACATGAGGTGGAGCGCAAGCTGTGTCGTTGGCTTGACATGGTAAAGCAAGATGCACAGGCAGTTTATCTGCTGGGTGATATTTTCGACTACTGGTTCGAGTACCGGAATGTGGTTCCACGCGGATTTGTCCGTTTCTTGGGCAAAGTAGCCGAGCTTACAGACATGGGGATAGAGGTGCATTTCTTTATCGGCAATCACGATATATGGGTGACCGACTATCTACAGAAAGAGTGTGGTATGATTGTTCATGTTCAGCCTTTGGTAAAAGAAATATTCGGCAAAAAATTTTTTCTGGCACATGGAGATGGCTTAGGAGATGATTCCGCATCATTTAAAATTCTACGTTCTATTTTCCATAGCAAAATATGCAGAAAAGCTTATGCTGCTATTCATCCCCGTTGGACGGTAGGCTTTGCGCAATGGTGGTCGAACCACAACCGCGAGAACGACGAGATGCCTGACTATTTTGGTGAAGATAAAGAGCACTTGGTGGTTTATGCCAAGAATCATTTGAAATTGGCTCCGAATATCAACTTCTTCATCTTCGGACATCGGCATATAATGCTCGATCTGATGATCTCTGCTACAGGCAGGGTCGTGATATTGGGCGATTGGATTAAGTTTTTCTCTTATGGTGTATACGATGGAGAAAACTTTTCGTTAGAGCTGTTTGAAGAATAAACGGTTAAGCAATAGATACAAAAAAAGGGAGAATAACGATTCTCCCTTTTTTATTATTTATTGTCCCGTCCTAAAATAGGTTGACACAAAACTGACTTATTTATGACACATTCCGAGATCAAGCAAAATCGGCGTAAACAGAGCGATTATCCACTCCCCTTTAAATTACAGGTTATCCGTCA